>JBCBAO010000056.1:0-12143 GCA_038532405.1 Pseudomonadota bacterium
AAGAGCCCGGCCTCGTCGCTGAGCTTGCGTTCAAAAAGGTGGCGGATACAGTCAAGGCTGTGACCGGCGGCGCGCAAAACCCTTTTTACAATTCAGGTCTTACAGGCGCGAACTTCTGCTTTGCCGGATGCGCACCGCAGGAGCTTCTTGCCGAAGAAGAGGCAAGTGCCCTTGGCCAAGCCCTCGCTTCTGGCTCCCTGGCGCGGCTGCAGGAATTTGCGGAGAGATTCCCCAGCAGTGAAAGCATGCCTTTTGTAGAAAACCGGATTGCCCTGCTCCGGCAGAAAGCCGACGTTGAGGAGCCCCTCCGCCTGACATTGACGATCGTTCGGCTCGAATGCCTCCTTGCGGATGATGAGGGACCGCAGAATGCGGTGGATATCCGGAAAATCGCAATCTCGGCCCGGCCGGATGCAGGTGAGGCAAGAAGCCTACCTGCCGACCTTGTCAATTGGGAAGACTGGCGCGGCGACGCCCGCGAGTTTGCAACGGGCGATGTTGAAGAAATCAATCAGTCGGCGGAATTTATCTTCTCTCCCGGTGAGCCAAGAACGATCGCGATCAGCGCGGAGATCGTGGACAATGACGTTATCGGCGACAACGAAATCGGTGGCTTTACCGATAAACCCTTTCCGGTTGACCGTTTCGGGCAGGAGCAGAGCTTTGATGTCAATTCCCGCGACTTCAGTTTCAAGATTATCTACCGTTTCGACCAGGTGCTTTAAAGGCTGTCCGGCAACAGACGGTTACCCCAGCGCCGCCTCATAGATGCGCTCATAGTCGCCCTGGTCTAGCGGCTTGGCATTGCCAACATGGGCAAGATCTTTCAGGGCAAACTCGACGATACCGGGGCCATCATCCGCCTCAAGGCCCATCTCACCCAAGGTTTCGGGGATCCCAATCTCGCTGTTCAGGCGCTGGACCGCATCGCCGAGATCAGAGCCCGGTTGTAACCCCATAGCCTCGCGCAAGCGCTCATATTTTGCGTCTGCCGCACCTTCATTCTCCCAAAGAAGATGGGGTAAAAACACTGCATTCAACGTTCCATGGTGCAGGCGCTTATGGTGTAGTCGCCCCGCAGCATGGGAAAGCGCGTGGACACCGCCGAGGCCTTTGACAAAGGCCAGTGCGCCTTCATAGCTCGCCATCATCATGTTCCAGCGGGCCTCTGGGTCCTTGCCGTCGGCAACGGCGCGTTTCAACCAACCGTCCTTTAGCGCGCGCCGGACCCCATCATAACCAACGCCTTCGGCAGGCGGATTGATCGCGGGGGCGAGAACCGCTTCAATACAGTGGGTCGCCGCATCCATACCCGTCGCCGCGGTTAGGTGCGCTGGAAGTCCCATAGTGAGATCCGGGTCGCAGATCGCCACATCGGGGATAAGATTTGGCGAGACAATCGTTTCCTTACGACCATTCTCCATGACGACGACTGTGCCAACCGACGCTTCCGATCCTGTGCCAGCCGTCGTTGGAATCGCTATCAGCGGGGGAATTTTCTGGATGTAACGGGCACCCCCGGAATAGGCCGCATATTTATCATAGGGCCCCTCATGGGTCGCGATCAGCCCGACCATTTTGGCCATGTCCATGGACGATCCCCCGCCAATGGCAACGATCCCATCGGCACCGCATGCACCGTAACGCGTCGCCGCAACCTTGGCCTGGACCTCCGTCGGGTTGGGAACCGTTTCATCGAACACATCGGCAGGCTCTGTGCCGAGGGCATCCAGAACATTGCCCAGGAGCCCCGCCGCCTTGATGCCACCATCGGTCACAATAAAGGGGCGGGAAACGCCCTGGCCCTTGAGCGTCTTTGCCAGCCGCGACACAGCGCCATGGTCAAAGATGCATGTATTCAGATAATTCATTACCGGCATGGGCGGAGATCCTCTCGGAAACACTCAGCTCAAAGAAGCCGAGCCTTCAGCTAAGTGCAAGGCCTCTCCGCACGGCAAGTTGAAGCACCAAAGCCCCCTCCGCTCGCTTCGGGGACGGAGGGGGAGAGATCTAAAACATAGGATGTGGGGCTAGGCGCTTTCCTTAATCCATTCGGAAATACGTTGCTTGGACATCGCGCCGAGCTGCGTGGCGACAACCTTGCCATCCTTGAACATCATAAGTGTGGGCAAGCCGCGCACGCCATATTTCGAGCCGGCCATAGGGTGGTCATCAACATTGATTTTGACGATTTTTACCTTACCGGACAATTCATCCGAAACCGCCTCCAGGTGCGGGGCCATTTGCTTACAGGGGCCACACCACTCGGCCCAGAAATCCACAACGACCGGAATATCGGCGTTAATTGTGGCGTCAAACTCGTCATCGGTTATGTTCAGGGCGGCCATATCTGCCTCCTCTTTGCTGGTTTGCGCCATTAGATAAGGACGATTCTCGTTTTTCAAACAGCTGGGCTGGCTTGTGCAAGTGCATTCGCTAACAGGTTTGCAGGTAACGGCATCAACTTCGGCCCATCGGTCCAAACCAATGCCGCCCGGATGGCCTTGTCGGGATACGCCTTTTCCAAAACCGCACAATAGGCCGCCATCTGGGCAAGATAGGGCGGCGCCACCCCCTCCGGCTCGGCCGGGGGCGGGCGATCGGTCTTAAAATCGACGACCAGGACATCGGTCTCGGTCACGACAAGACGGTCCACACGTCCGTTGATAATCCGATCCGCTCCAAACTGGTCCACTGTGCCAATAATCGGCGCTTCGGCGCGCCCGCCCTTGGCAAACACCTCCGAAAAGTCAGGGTGGTCGAGTACGCCTAGAGCTGCGTCAATCATCTCATGTCTCTGGGGCTCATCGAGATCTGGCTCATAGGACAGATACCGAACCGCCGCGGCGCGGCGCTCTTCGGGCTCCAAGGCGGGCAAACGTTCCAATAGAGCATGTATCAGCCGTCCCCGGCGCAGGCGCGCGGCACGCGCACTTCCAGTCGGCGGAAGAACAGGCATTTCCCCCGGCATGAGCGCACTTGGGGCCAGCACCGCGCTGCCAAATGTCTCCGGCGGAGCAGGATCGGTCAGCCAAGCCGGTGGGGCTGGCACATCCTTCCCGTCTCTGGGGCGTTCAGTCAGGCAAATTGGTGCATCGCCAAACCGGCGCAAAGCCATCTCATGGCTATCCGGCGGCACGAGCGCGTCCATGGCCTCCCAGCATAGATCATACCAGCATCCGGACTTATAGCCATCGCCCGGGTCCGCATCAGGGGCCGGACGCGCACCACTCCACGCACCACACAATATCAGGCGATCCTGGGCGCGCGTGAGCGCTACGTAAAGGAGCCGTCGGTGCTCCCTGAGCTGGCGTTCCCTAAGGGCGTCCCGCGCCTCGGCCGCGGCGTCGGTATCGTCTCTTGCAGGGCCAACCCAGACCGGAGCCCCTGCAATATTGAAAATAGAAGGGTCCTGGGGTTTGGGTGCCCGGGTCGTATCCGGCATTATCACAATCGAGGCTTGCAGCCCTTTCGCCCCATGCACCGTCATCACCCGCACCTGGCCACTCGGCGCTGCCAGATCCCGCTTGATTTGGGCATCGTCGACATCCATTTGCGCGACGAAAGCCTGCAGCGATGCCGCCGACTGGGCATCCTGGGCCATGGCCCGCGCCAGAAGCGCTGTGACAGGGTCACGCATTGGCTCCCCTAAGCGGCGACCGAGCTTATCCCATCCCGTTATGCCCTGGGCATCCGGCACATCAAGCACCCAGCTTAGGAACTCATAAGCTGGTAAATTTCTCCGTTCCAGGAGGCGATCGAGGAACGCCGCAATCTCGCAGTGCGCGGGCACCGCAGACGCCTTCAGCCGTGCCCACAGGCTGTCCTGCCCGCGATTATGGGCGAGTGCAAACAGATGCTCATTGTCATCCAAAAGGCCGCCAAACGGTCCGCGCAGAATCTCTGCAAGGGTCAGATCATCTTCCGGCAACAAAACGAAGCGGATCAGGTTCAGGCAGTCCTGCACGCCGATATGGTCTGCCAAAACCAAGCGGTCAGCCCCAGCCACGGGAATGTCCTTGGCCTTCAAGGCGTCGATCAAGGCATCGAAAAGGCCTCCTGTGCGTTTCTGAACCAGGATCAGAATATCTCCCGGCCCAGCGGCGCGCCGCTCCCAGCGCCGATCTGGACGTTCCGCCCAAACCGCCTCGCCGCGCCGGATCAACCCATAAACTTCCTCAGCCACCTTTTGGGCCAACCGAACCTTCGGCGCATCGAAGGGTTGGGTATCACGCGGAGCGTCCCAGGGGATAGGGTCGGCGAGCGGCTCCGGCACCTCTATCGGCCAGAGCTCAACCAGGCCGGGCTGATTTGCGCGCCGCGCCGTGTGGCGCATGATATTCGCATCGACAGGTGGCCCGGCCAGATAAGGGTGACCATCGACGTCACCGCTCGCCGACACCTGGTCGACAAAGGTGAGGATCTCCGGGGAGGACCGGAAGGACATCGCCATGTCAGGCAAATTCGCCGTTTCAAATGCGGTCAGGGACTTCAGTTGAAATGCCTGGCGCTCCTCGAGGAACCGCACCGGGTCGGCACCCTGGAAAGAATAAATCGACTGTTTCTCGTCGCCCACCACGAATAAAGTCCTCGGTTGCTGAGCACGCTCCCGCCCCTGCCCAGCAAAGAACTCAGAGGTGATGGCATTCAAAAGCGCCCATTGATCGGGGCTCGTATCCTGGGCCTCATCCAGGAGGACATGGGTCAGACCGCCATCGAGTTTGTAGAGAATCCATTCAGTCGCCGCGCGTGTCGACAGGAGATCCCGGGTCAATTTAATCAAATCATCGAAATCGACCGCCGCCCGGGTGCGCTTCAAATCGTCGTAGACCTGAAGCACGGGCACCGAGACCCGCAAAAGGGCCCGCGACCGGGCAAATAGGCGGGCAGCCTTCAAATCCGCCTCCAATTGCTCAATACGCTGAACTTCGGAGCCGTGGGGAAGCTCTTTCGTTTGGAACAGGCGCGGCACGATATCGCTCGCTTTGGCTCCGACATTGTAGAGGGATTTGTATGCCCCGGACGTGCCATAAAACGCCCCACGATAGGCCATCCACCTTTGGCGTAGATCCACCGATGCGAGGGCCAAACGTGTCGCAGCTGCGGTGCGCTTTGACTCCCGTTTGCCATCGGCCTCCAGCGCCTCACAGGCGGCTTGCAAGTCGGCTGTCGGGAAAGCCGGCCCCATGGCCTCTGCGATCAATGCGTCTTCGGATTTGTCAGGCGGGCCGAGTGCATCGCGCAGCGCGGCCTCTATCCGCTCGGCATCGCCGCTATGGATTTTGGCAAATTCCAGAATTGGGGTCGCCGCGATCCGCGCCGCGCGCAATCCGCCAAGCGCGCCCGCACCGCCACCATAGCGCGCCATCTCATCGAGTATCTCCGGCGCGGTTGAGTCGATATGCCCTAAGCCGCGCTGCAAAGCCTCGTTCCATAGGCCAGCTGCTTCAATATCATCGATTTCCTGGAACCCCGGGGCGAGCTGAGCTTCGATGGGGAACCGACGCAGGATCCTGGCGCAAAAGGCATGGATCGTCTCAATCCTGAGGCCACCAGGTGTTTCCACGGCGCGGGCGAACAGGGCCCTCGCCGCCCGCGTCTCGGCTGCTGAATAGCTCTCCGGCGAACGGTTCTCCAGGCGGCCAAGCTCCACCCGAAGCACCTCCTCAGCCATGACAGACCAGCGCCCAAGGCGATCGAACAGGCGCTGAAGCATCTCGTTCGCCGCCGCCTTGGTATAGGTCACACAGAGGATTGAATCTGGCTTTGCCTTTTTTAGGAGGAGTCGGGCCACGCGATCGATCAGCACCTTCGTCTTGCCAGACCCCGCATTTGCCGACACCCAAGCAGACTGGCCGGGGTCAGCGGCGCGGGCCTGGGCGTTGCTCGCGGCCACGTAATCGGCGCTGTCCGGCGGCATCACGGCCTTAATCATCGCCCGTATCCCCCGCCCATTCATCCCGCCGGGCAAGACGGTCATAATCGCCGGCATATTTCGACTTTAGCTGCACCCGCGGAACCGAAAGGTAAGGCGTTTCGGGGTCGCGATAGGCCGTGATCAGGTTTTCAAGAATGATCTTCGCTGCATCCGCGAGTTCATCAGTTTTTAGAACATCTTGGGTCAGGGACCGGGCCGAAAAATCATGGCGGACAGAAACATAGCCAAGCTGGCTCACCGCCCGGGCAGGAGCGTCCCCAAGTTGGCCCACTCGCGCCATGAGCACTTGCAAAGGCAATTGCTGCTCAAACCCCGCGCGGATGGCTTTCGCCGTTGGGGGCGCGCCGGTTTTGAAATCGACAATGGCAAGCGTGCCGTCGGCCAGCGCTTCCACCCGGTCGGCTGTTCCGGTCAGCGTGAAGGGCCGGCCAGCGGCCAGAATCTCCACCTTGCCCGGAGCCTCGACCCAGCGCTCGACAGCCTTTTCCTGGCGGGTTCGCCACCACGCATAGAGCTGCGCCGCAGTTTCTTGCAGCGGACCCCGCTCGGCAGCCAGAAGGTGATCAGGTTGCCCAGCCAGCCCGACGCATCTCAAGATCAGCTCAAACAGACCTTGCTCGGTTTGTTGGCGAGGAGGCCATGTATCGAATGTCTCAATCGCGAGGTGGATGGCCGTGCCCCGCGCTGCTGGGCCAAGGGGCGCGCCGAGCGCCTCAAGCTTCCTGAGGCCAAGAACACGCTCTGCATAAATGGAATAAGGATCTCGCTGCAAGGTATTGATCCGGGTCACCGAGAGGCGGTTCGGGCGGGCCCCAACCGGCGGCGTCGGCCGGGGCATTACAGCTCCCGGCGTATCGACACCATCCACCCGCGCAAGCGCATCGACCCAGGGCCTCGGATCTCGGTCAGGGTGCGGAGCAAGGGCCAACTCAGCCCGTTCCTGCAGTGCGCCCTGGACCAGTGTCTTTAAGCGTAACACCCAGCGCGATGCGACCGCAGGGGCATCCTCCCGCCTGGCAGAATATAGCATCAAGACATCGGGGGCCGATGCCAATTGGGCAAAATCGTGGGCAGCAAGCCCAAGGCGCTCCTCCGGCAGCGCAAGCCCGAGGGGCGTGCGAAACTGGCGCGGCAAAAATGCATCTGGCGGTGGCCGGCGCGGCCAGACACCCTCATTCAACCCCGCAAGGATCAGGCAGTCGGCGCTTTGTAGCCTGGCCTCCAGCGGCCCCCAAATGGACAGCCGCGGATGCCCTGATCCAGCGCCATCGCGAACAGAAATACTCGCCGCCATCGTGTCGACGATATCCACAAATGCTGCGGCTGTAAGGGCTGGCAGGCGGTCCGTCAGGTCCCGCACCGCTTCCAGACACCGCGAGACAGCCGCGCCATCAGCCCCAGCCCAAAGCGCCATATTCCCTCCAGCGAGCGCGTTTAGCAGGGCAATGAGCGCGTCGACATAGTCAGCCCCTCGATGCGCATGTTCAGCCGCCTCCAGGAGCACGCCTGCGTCTTCCGCGGCCTGCGTAACCACCTGAAGCGCTCGGCGCGCCCGGTCCGGCACATCTTCTGACACGCCCCGATGCCGACTGGCCGGAGCGTCCGCCAATACCGCGTCGAGCCGTGCATACAAATCCGCAACATCGGTCCAGCGCCGGGCCCCACGCAAAACATACTGGTCGAGGGCAGCAACGTCGCCTGGGTCCACAGCCGCGAGGTGATGCTTCAGCAAAGCCATCAGCGCAACCGGATCTCCGGTATCCCGTGCCCAAGCGAGGGCAAGCAAAAGCGCGCTGCCAGCGGAGGTGCGGCCAAGGGGAATACCGGCGGACGGCGGCACAGACACACCCCACCGCAACAAATGTGCCGCCACCCGGCGAGCAAGCCCGGCATCAGGTGTCACAAGGGCAGCGGTTGCACCTGGTATTTCCAATGCAGCCCGCAGACTGACGGCTGCCAAGCGTGCCTCATCATCTTCATCCCTCGCTTCCAGGAGCGAGAGACCATTAAGGGCCGTCTCTGCAAAGTCTGCCGGGGTCTGCTCACCAGAGAGGGCTTGGAGCCGATCGAGCCAGTCGGCAGTCTGACCGGCAGGTGCGAGGCTTTCATGGATCAACTTACGGCGCGCCAACGCATTTTGCGGCTGTGCCGTGCCTGGCAGGACCCCCACATCGCTAGCCCCAAGACCGAGACGGGCCAAGGTCCGCGAAAGGCTGTGCTGGGGATGGTCAGGCTCATCGCCAAGTGTTGCCCACATATCGCCCGGCGCGCCGCGATCCAGCCCCGGCAACACAACCAAACCACGCTTCAACTCGGTGGCGACCGCCATCAAGGTCTGGCTCGCTGGCGTTGCACCCGTCGATCCGGCGACGATGAAAACCCCGTCCGGAGGCGCACGGCGCAAATTGTCTGCAATTGCTTCAGCGACGCACGCCCGCCGCTCGAAGGGGTCGCTCGCACCCGTCTCCGCCAATTCCTGCGGCCAGAACTCGGCAACAATCCGCAGAAACTCGACGGATTCTTCCCAGTGAACGGCCAGGTCAGCCTGGGCAATAAGGTTAGGCAGCTGTGCCCAATCCACCTCCCCGGACAGCGCTGCCTGGTCTAAAAGCGCTGCAAGCTCGCGTGCGGCTGCAAGGGCAGATCCCGGCGGCAAGGCCATCCCACGCCGGGCATAAAATTCCATGACCAGGCAAGCAAGCGCTCCAAGCCGACGTGCCGGCGGCAAGGCAGGCCCAAGGTCGGCCAGCGCCTCTTCCGTACCATTGGGTGGCTCGTCGGTCTCCAAATCGCCAAGGGCACGAATGTCGGGTGGGAGGATTGTCCGCCCGCCTCCATGGCGATGGAGCGCTAAAGCAAGGGCGCGTGCAGACCGGCGGTTCGGCACATAGATCAGCCCACCAGCAAGTGCCGCCGGGTCGTCGGCAAGGCCGGTTTCCAGGGCCAAGGTTCCAGCCAGCACATCCAGGAAATCCAGTCCCGCCGGAATGGTCCAGACCTTCGCCCGTCCTTCGGCGAAAAGGCCTGGAGACGTCATCCGCCGTGGCATCTTAGCCAGATCTCGGCGTCGGCAAGGGCATCCGGTGTGCCCACATGCAACCAGAACCGATCCAGGCAGTGGCCATACAACCGTCCCGCCGCGATGCTGACATCCCATTTTCGCAGAACGGAAAATGCTTCAACCGGCTCGTCGTCAAAACTCTGCGGTTTAATAATCCGAAGACCGGCATAGGCCCATGGGGCCGAAGCTGCGCCGCCCCGGCGGGTCAAACGGCCATCCTCACCCAGGAAGAAATCCCCCGCGCCCGGAAAGCCAAGACAACGCTGTGTGTCTGCCAGTAAAAGCAGCCCGTCCATTCTGTCCGGGCAAAACGCCTTCGCCATGGCCAGAAGTGGCTCTGGCGACGGGGGTGCCCAGAACGCATCTGTATTCACAACGAAAATGGGGTCATCGCCAAGCAGTGGACGCGCCTTTGCAAGCCCGCCGCCGGTCTCCAGGGCTGCCGCGCGCTCGTCGGAAATTACGATGTCGATATCCGATCGCGCCAGCACATGGGCTTCCACCTTATCGGCACACCAATGGACATTCACAACGGCCCGCTTCACACCGGCGGCAACCAGTTCATCAAGGGCTCGATCAATCAAAGATCTCTCCCCTACCGACAAAAGGGGTTTTGCGGTCGTCTCAGTTAGGGGCCGCATGCGCTTGCCAAGGCCCGCCGCGAGCACCATCGCCGTATGGGGCATATCGCTCATGTCTCAGCCTCGAACACAAACGGGGCAACCTCACGCACAAATGCCGCCATGGGGGCACAGGCAGGATGCGCGAGATTATCGGCCAGTAGCCATTGCTGGCGCGGCATAAAATCCAGGTAGCGCATCTTCTTGTCGCGCACCGGTAGACGCGCAAATAAACCAGTGATGCGCAGGGCATTCAGCGCCCCGAGGACCGCGAGGCGCCGGTCGAACTCAACCCGCGCCGTTCCTGTACCCTCCAGATAGGCCGCAATGGTCGCCTCTCGCGCGGCCGGGCTAACAACACGCCGGGCATCCTGAACAAGCATGGCCATTTCCCACCCATCCCAGCCATTCACCGCATCTTGGAAATCAAGCAATCCTATCCGCGCAACGCCTTCACGCTCGTTCAACCAAATCAGGTTCTCGGCATGGTAATCCCGAAGCGCAAAGACACGCGGAAAGGTCATGGCCTGCTCGATGAGTGCTTCCCGCTCCCGCTCCCAGGTCGCCTGACGGGCCTCAGTCATCTGCATCTCGGGAACAAGCCTTGGCAGCCACTCAGCAAAAAGATCGGCATTTACGCGCAGAGCCAAAGCATCGTAATCGAGAATCGGCCAACCATTGATGGACGCAGGGGCCGGTTCAGCATGTATGGCCGCCATTGCAGCGGCACCGGCCGAATAAAGCTCAACTTCATCTTGCTGCCCGGCCTCAATCAGCCGCGCAAACTCCCTGTCACCGCCAAAATCCTCAATAATGGCAAATCCGGCCGCCGGATCGGCGGCATAAACCTCCGGTGCGGAAAATCCGCGGCCGCGCAGATATCCGGCGATTGCAACGAATGCATCCACCCGGGAAGCCGCAAGCCGCGAGGCGGCGTTCCACCCCAGCGCAAGCCGTTCGGCTTCATCGGCATCGGGTGGGCACGGCACTGCCTCGATTGGTGGGGCATCCATAAGCAGGGCTGCCCTGTTCTCCAGGGTCAAGCGCTCATACCTGCGGGTCGAAGCGTCCTGGCCAAGGGGTGCGCGAACAGCGCCTCCCCAGCCGGCTTTGGTCAGAAAAGACTCAATCGCGCGCGAGCGTTGATCGGAACGAATCGTCATTTAATCGACCCTGCCAGTCTTCGCCGTGTCCTTCCAGCGTTACCCGCCGTCCAGATCCGTCTGGTGCCAAGTGTATATCTAGCCGCCAAGCAGGTAGGGCGGGGCCGGCATGGGCGGGCCACTCTATAATCGCCACCCCCGCGGCGGTATCGTCCCAGCCGAGATCTTCAAGCTCATGCGGGGTTTCAATCCGGTAGAGGTCAAAATGCCAGAGCCCAAAGGCAGGCGCGTCATAGGTCTGGACGAGTGTATAGGTTGGGCTTGGCACCTCGGTGCCTGCCCCGCAAAGCGTTTGGATGAGCCCGCGCACCAGGGTCGTCTTTCCCGCACCGAGGCCGCCATATAGGGCAAGAACGTCCCCTCTCCTCAGGATTGGCGCAATTGCGACTCCAATCGCACGCGTCGCCGCGTCATTTGGTAACTTCAACGATAACATGCCTAGGCTTTACGGGCCTGGAGGGGTAAGGACAAGATCGCAAAAAGCATGGGGATATGACGCAGGCGTCATAAAGAATAAATGGAAGTTGAGGAACGGACTGTTGGACCTGACAGAAGCTAAAAAAATCTTGGTTATCGGCGGTGGCCAGGCCGGGGCCCAAACCGTCACCTCGCTGCGCCAATGGGGCTATGAAGGTGACCTTAAAATCATCTGCGATGAAACAGCACTGCCCTACCAACGCCCTCCCCTTTCCAAGGCTTACATGAAAGGCGAGATGGAGGAACACCGGCTCTATTTCAAACCCGCGGACTGGTACGACACGCAGAATATTGAGGTATTAAGCGCAGTCGCAGCAACTCAAATTGACCGCTCGACGAGAACTGTCACCCTGTCGAATGGCGAGGCCGCCGAATATGACGCGCTTGTCCTGGCGACCGGGTCCCGCCCCCGCCCCCTGCCTACCCCGGGCGCAGACCTTGACGGCGTGTTCGAACTCAGGGGCCTCGACGACGTGAAAACAATTCAGCCACGCATGGTGGAAGGGAAACGGATTGTTATTGTCGGTGCCGGCTATATCGGCCTGGAAGCCGCCGCTGTGGCACGGGCCTTCGGGATGGACGTAACAGTCCTCGAAATGGCTGACCGCGTGCTGGCGCGGGTCACCAGCCCACTCATGAGCGAGTTTTATACCCGCCTCCACGAGAAACACGGCGTCACCATCCGCACGGATGCCAAACTGGAGGCACTGATCGGTTCGGATGAGCACGTGGCCTCGGCCCAGCTTGCCGATGGCACAACGCTCGATTGCGACCTTGTTCTGGTCGGCATCGGCATTTTGCCAAATGTCGAACTTGCCGAACAAGCTGGCCTTGCTTGCAACCAGGGCATCATCGTCGAGGAAGATGCCCGCACGAATGATCCG
>JBCBAO010000057.1:0-12014 GCA_038532405.1 Pseudomonadota bacterium
GCAAGCGGCCGGCCCGTCTCATTGACCACGGCTTTCATGGCGTGGAACAGCCCCCAGAACCCATAGAGCGGCTCATCATCGCCGATCCCAAACTCCTCCACCATGGCGGTGATATTCGAGGGGATAGCATCATAGCGCCCTGCCCCCTGGAGCGACATGAGCATATTCTTGGTCAGATGCTGCACCGCCGCTAGGTTCAGCGTTTCCAGGCCATCTGTTGAACCGCCGTCCGTCGCGAGGCTTGTGAGCGCGCGCTCGGCAATCGCGGGGAATGTCTCCGGGTCGAAAGCGGCGCTGGCTTCGCGCAGGGCAAGCAGGTCGGCTGGGGCTGTGTCCGGCAGATTTTCCATAAGATTAGCAAGCCATGCTGCGGCGTCGGACCGTTCATCCTCGCTAATTAGGTCGACACCGAAATAGCGCAGCCGCTCGGCCTCTGGGCGGGTTAGATTATACGCCCTTAGCCGCCGCACTTTTTCATAGTGCTGCTGATTTCCCCACTGGGTGGCGCTTGATAGCCAGCGGTCAAAAACCGGATTGAGATAGGTTTCTTCGCCGGTCTCCAGATAGGCATTGAACCGCTCTGCTTCGACATAGCTCAGTTCCGCCATCAGCCAGCGCACACCGGCGCTTTGATTGAGATGTTTCATAAAAGCAAGGTCGATATCCTGGGCGCGTTGCGTGCCGTGGATCTCACCAACCAAGTAGAGACGATTGTCGTAGAATTCGGGTGGAAAGCTGAATGTGGGCGTATCGCCGGCAAGGTCCGGGACCTGCATATGAGACCCCAAATAGTCCTGGTATTTGGCCCCGGTGAAGCCTTCGCTGAGGACCACCCGCCAGGGCCAGGCGAGGCCGAAAATCAAGCCTATGAGCAAGACGATGCCGAGCCATTTCAGGACGCGCAAAACCAGTGTCATCCAACCCCTCCCGCGTTTAGCTGTCTGTATGGTATTTGTTGTGTCACGTCTGCCCTTGGCTGTGCAACCCGCCCGATTGGCGGGCTCACTCTCACCGGGGACAGCGTGGCCCGCAGGCCACGCCATCTCCGATCCGCGCCTAGGACCTAGTTCAGCGCGGCAACGCCCTTTGCAAAATCGTTGGGGACACCATTGATGGCGAGACGATCACCCTCGATGTCGACTTTGATGCCCTCGCCATCGGCAATGCGCCCCTCCAGGATCAGCCGCGCGAGGGGATCTTGCAGCTCTTTCTGGATAACGCGTTTTAGCGGCCGTGCGCCATAAACCGGATCGTACCCGCGCGCAGCGAGCCAGGCCCGAGCAGCCGCCGACAGGCTGATCGAGAGCTTGCGGGATTCCAGGAGCCCCGACAGGTGATTGATCTGGATGCCGACGATCACATCGATCTCTGCGCGGCCAAGGCGTTTGAAGAATACGGTCTCGTCGATCCGATTGATGAATTCCGGCCGGAAATGCAGGCGGATGGCTGTGCTGACGGCCTCGCGCTGGTCGTCCGTGATGTCGCCATCGTCCCCGCTTGCCAAAGCGTCGGCACCGAGGTTCGAGGTCATGATTATGAGGGTGTTTTTAAAGTCCACTGTGCGGCCCTGGCCATCGGTGAGGCGGCCATCGTCGAGCACTTGCAGGAGCGTATTGAAGAGATCCGGATGGGCCTTTTCCACCTCATCGAACAGGATCACCTGGTAGGGTCGGCGGCGGACAGCCTCGGTCAGCACACCGCCCTCATCATAGCCGACATAGCCTGGGGGTGCGCCGATCAGGCGGGCAACGGAATGTTTCTCAGAAAACTCCGACATGTCGAGCCGGACAATGGCCGTTTCATCGTCGAAGAGGAACTCGGCGAGGGCCTTGGTCAGCTCGGTCTTACCAACGCCGGTCGGACCGACAAACAGGAAAGACCCTATGGGCCGGTTTGGATCCTGCAGGCCGGCGCGAGCCCGGCGCACAGCATTGGAGACCGCGCTCAACGCCTCTTCCTGGCCGACCACGCGGGCGCGCAGGCTTTCTTCCATGCGCAGGAGCTTTTCGCGTTCACCCTCCATCATCTTGTCGACAGGCACACCGGTCCACTTGGAGACCACAGCGGCGATATGGTCGGGCTGGACCACTTCGGAGACGAGGCCGCCTGCCCCGTCCCCGCCTTCGACGGCGGCGATTTCGGCCTCCAAGCTTGGGATTTCACCATATTTGAGTTCCGACGCCCGGGCGAGGTTGGCCGTGCGCTCGGCCTCGGCAAGGTCTGCATAGGCCCGGTCCAAAGCATCTTTTGCAGACGCGGCACCTTTGAGCTTGTTCTTCTCCGCGGCCCAAATACTGGTCAGCTCGTCGGACTGGGATTGAAGCTCACCGATTTCGGTTTCGATGGTTTTGAGGCGATCCCTGGAGGCCTCATCCTTTTCTTTCTTCAAGGCCTCGGCTTCGATGCGCAGCTGCATCAGCCGCCGGTCGATCTCGTCGAGGGCTTCCGGCTTGGAATCGACCTGCATGCGCAGACGCGAGGCTGCCTCGTCCATCAGGTCGATGGCTTTGTCCGGCAGGAACCGGTCAGTGATATAGCGATGGGACAAGGTCGCCGCGGAGACGATGGCCTGGTCAGAAACGCGTACCCCATGGTGGGCTTCGTAGCGCCCCTTCAAGCCGCGGAGGATGGAGATCGTATCTTCAACCGTTGGCTCATCGACATAAACAGCCATGAAGCGGCGAGCGAGCGCGGGATCGCCTTCGACATATTTGCGGTACTCATCGAGGGTCGTTGCACCGACACAGTGGAGATCGCCCCGCGCAAGGGCGGGCTTTAAGAGATTGGAGGCGTCCATCGCGCCATCGGTCTTTCCGGCCCCGACAAGGGTGTGCATTTCATCGATAAAGAGAACAACGCCGCCTTCGGCCTGCTCAACTTCGGACAGGACGGCCTTCAAGCGTTCCTCGAACTCGCCGCGATATTTCGCGCCGGCGATCAGGGCCCCCATATCAAGCGCAAGGAGGCGTTTGTCCTTCAGACTTTCGGGCACATCGCCGTTGACCATGCGCAGGGCGAGCCCTTCGGCGATAGCCGTTTTCCCGACCCCAGGCTCCCCGATTAGAACCGGATTGTTTTTTGAACGCCGGGAGAGCACCTGCATCGTCCGGCGGATTTCCTCGTCACGGCCGATGACAGGGTCGAGCTTGCCAGCGCGGGCATCCTCAGTGAGGTCCCGGGCATACTTTTTGAGGGCCTCATAGGCTTCTTCGGCATTTTGACTATCGGCTGTGCGCCCTTGGCGTAGCGTTGCGATTGCGCCTTCCAGGGCGTCCGGTGTGACACCTGAATCTATCAAAGCCTTCGCGGCGGAGTCTTTTTTCAAACCAGCGATGGCGAGCAAGAGCCGTTCGCTGGTCACAAAGGCATCGCCGGCGGACTTGGCAGCGGTTTCAGCATCGGCGAGGAGTTTGGCGGTTTCATTCGCTGCATAGAGACGGCCATCTGCGCCACTGACAGAGGGCAACCGGTTCAAAGCGTCGGCAACTCCGTCTTCGACGCGTTCCACCCGGCCACCTGCGGCGCGGATCAGATTGCTGGCAAGCTTGTCCCGGTCCTCAAGAAGGCTTGCAAGAATATGGCTGGGAGTGAGCTGCTGATGGCCAGCGGCAAGTGCGCGCGTTTGGGCCGCTTGCAAAACCCCGCGTGCTCGATCGGTATAGTGATCAAGGTTCATATATCCCTCTCCTCAGAAGCAGGGGTGATTGTCTTCGACCGCCAATACGTGGTTGCGCGGCCCATGTCCGTTTCGCCATCCCGGTCAGCAGCAATGGCGGGAACACGCTTGATATGTGGGAATGGTTGGGGAGACGTGCAAGCCTGCCAATCTTAATCGCGTCTAAAGCGCTATGGGCGAATTCGATGTAAATTTACTGTCAGCGGCTAACCCTCTCTGAACCGTCTGTCTGGTAAAAGGGCAGATCAAAGATCAAGGACTATCCTAAAGATGAAACAGTCGTTTTTTGCGAAACTGTTTGGGCGGTCGAAGACTGCCCCTGAACCGGAAGAAGCTGAAGAGCAGATCCCGGAGCGTATCGGTGACCGTGAACCATCTTTTAAGTATGCGACGATTAAGCTCCAGTCAGGAGCACGGCTGAAGGCGATCGCTGTCGACCTCGATTCCCATGGGATGCGGGCGCGATTCCTGTCCAAGGAGAGCCTTTCGGACATCGTCCACGTTTCTGTTAATGGCGTCTGTTCGCAACAACTTGCGCGGGTTGCATGGCGGGACCAGAAGGATGCCGGCCTGCAATTTATCGGTTAGCCCGATCAGGTGTCGAAGGTCGCGCTTTTGACAAGCGCAATAATGTCTTGCCCGACCTGCAATTGAAGATCTTGCAGGGCAGACCGTGTGATCCGGGCCAGGAGGTCGACCCCGTCGACCTGAACATCGACATCGACGAAAGGTGAGCCCGGTTGGGGCGTCAGGCCTGTTATCTTTGCTGCCAGCCGGTTGCGAATGCTCAAACCGTCCGGGGCACGGGTTGCAAGGGCGACATCGCGGGCGGCGATGCGGATCTTGACAAGGTCCCCAACGGCCTTGGTGCGGTTGATCGGCATCGCCAGGCTCGCCGCGCCGACACGGACATGGGTAAGCAGCAAGTCTTCGTCATGGGCCTCCACCTCGGCCTGCAGGACACTTCCAGCCTCCGAAAATGCCCCGTCCAAGGAGGGGCGATAGGTTGCGAGCACCCTTTCTGTCGGCCCGATATCGACGATCCGCCCCTGGGCCATATGGATGGTCTCGTCGGCAAGGCGTGCGACCTCCTCGACCGAATGGGTCACATAAAGAACCGGAACCCCGAAGCGCGTGGGCAGATCCTCCAAATAGGGCAAAATGGTTGATTTGTGGGCCTGGTCGAGGGCTGATAAGGGCTCGTCGAGCAAAAGAAGGTCCGGCCGTGTTAGCAATGTGCGGGCAAGTGCTGCGCGCTGGCGTTCACCACCGGAGAGGTCGACCGGCGCACGTTTAAGCAAAGCGCCAAGTTTGAACATGGCCGTGATTTCATCGATGGAGTGGCGCAGGTCCCGGCGCTCGCACCGGCGGTCTGCATAGGCAAGGTTCTGTTCCACGGTCAGGTGTGGAAACAGATGTCCATCCTGAAACATGTATCCGATGCGGCGTTTGTGGGCTGGGACAAATACGCCCTTTGCCGTGTCGCACCACACCCTATCAGCGAGGGCGACACGCCCCGCATCCGGACGCTGAAACCCGGCAATGAGGCGCAGCAGGGTCGATTTTCCGCTGCCACTCGGTCCGTATAGGGCTGAACAGCCTGTCGCCGAAAGCGTTGCGGCAATGTCGAGGGCAAACCCCTCAAAGGCGAGCTTGGCCTCAATCTGTAAGCCCTCAATAGACATGGACCGGACGCCGCCGATTAAAGAGATAAACGCAGACCAGCACAAGGAATGAGAGGCCGAGGAGGATACCGGCCAATCCATGGGCTTCGGCATATTGCAGGGTTTCCACCTGTTCATAGATCTCAATGGAGACAAGGCGGGTTTCGCCGGGAATGTTCCCGCCCACCATGAGCACGACGCCGAACTCTCCGAGGGTATGGGCAAAGCTGAGGACCGCCGCTGTCAGGAACCCGCGGACCGAGAGGGGAACGGCAACGGTTAGGAAGGCATCCAGCGGCCCTGCCCGTAAACTCGCCGCCGCATCCATGACATGGGGAGAGATGCTTTCAAAGGCTGCCTGCAGGGGCTGGACCGCGAATGGAAGGGAATAGAGCATGGATGCCAGGACGAGCCCGGCAAAGGAGAATGCGAGGGTATCGCCGGTGATAGAAAGCCAGAACCCGCCAAGGGGGGCGGAGGGATTGAAGGCAATCAGCAAATAAAAACCGAGCACGGTCGGCGGGAGAACGAGCGGCAAGGCGACCACCGCCTCGACCACGGGTTTCAGGCGCGCCCTTGTTTTGGCGAGCCACCAGGCAAGCGGAGTTGCGACGATGACAAGGAGCCCGGAAACAATCAGGGCCAGGCGCAGGGTGAGCCAGAGCGCGGAAAGATCAGGTACACTCATTCGACGCTGAACCCGGACGCGGCGATCAGGGCGCGGGCCTGCTCGCCCTTTATAAAGTCAACAAATGCGCGGGCAGCAGCATTGTCCCTCCCACGGGACAGGAGAACCCCGTCCTGTCGGATAGGGTCATGCAAAGCCGCTGGGACAGGCCAGGACGACCACTCCCGATCCTCCGGCAGCATGGATAGCTGGGCGTTGGCGATAAACCCGATATCCGCATTGCCGGTTGCCAAGAAAGCGAAGGCCTGGCCAACACTTTCGCCAAGCGCAACCTTTCCGGCCGGTAAATCTCCAAGGCCGAGGGCGGTGAGAACCTGGCGCGCCGCCAGGCCGTAGGGGGCAAGCTCAGGATTGGCCATGGCGAGACGGCTGAAATCCAAATCTTGCAAACGTTTGCCGGGATCATCCGGGCCGAGGCCCAGCAGAACAAGCCGGCCGGTTGCGTAGGTAAACCGGTCGCCGGCCTCCGCGTATCCATCCGCCACAAGCCGGTCGGGACGCGCCTCGTCCGCGGCGAGAAAAACGTCGAAAGGCGCACCATTAATGATCTGGCCATAGAGCTTGCCGGTTGATCCGCTTGTGATGGTGAGCGTGTGGCCGGTTAATGTTTCAAATTGGGGTTCCAGCTGATCGAGGACAGGTTTAAAATTCGCCGCAACGGCAATTTGAGCGGCGTGGACAGTCTCTGGCTCATTACAGCCGTTGAGGACAAGACCTGCGAGTCCCAATAACCATAGACGCAATGACAAGATATGGACGCAAAAACGGAGCATGGGCGATTTTCTGTACAGGTCCAATATCCATACCGCGCAGGGCGGATTGGTCAAAGCCGCCGCGACGTTAGGCCGTCGGTCCCTTCACGCCGGAATGCAGGGCACAGATCAAGGTAAACAGCCGCCGCGACGTATCGATGTCGACGGTGATTTTGTCCTGCAACCGCTCTCGGAGCAGCTCCGAGCCTTCATTATGGATGCCACGTCGAGCCATATCTATGGCCTCGATCTGCATGGGCGTCGAGCCACGTATCGCGTCGTGGTAGCTTTCGCAAATCATGAAATAATCCCGGATCACGCCTCGAAACGGGGTGAGTGAGAAAATATACGTGTAAACGGGCTCGCCGGCCTCGGAGCGAATGTCGAAAACAAGCTTGCGGTCGGCTTCTGCGAGAATGAGTGCATAGGGGCCGCCCGCCCCATGTCCGTTCAATTCGAAAGAATTGCTTTCCAAGAGATCGAAAATAGCCACACGGCGTTCATGCTCGGCATCCGGTCCATTCGCCGCCAGGCTTGCCTGGTCGATATCGACCGAAATGAGGCGGTTATCGGTCATCATCCTTTCCCGAGAGCGCGTTGGAGCGGACGGTAATCGACCGCACATGGGCTGGTAGTCCTTCGGCTTCACCAAGGCGGATGGCCGCAGGCGCAAGCGCTGCGAAGCCTTCAGGACTGGCCCCTTGTATAGATGTCCTCTTAAGGAAGTCGTAAAGGCCCAATCCGGACGAGAAACGCGCCGCACGGGATGTTGGCAGAACATGGTTTGAGCCTGTCACATAGTCGCCCAGTGCTTCGGGGAGCCATTTGCCAAGAAAAACCGCTCCGGCATGGCGAACATGTTTGAGCGCAGCCTGGGGATCTTCCACCGCAAGTTCCAAATGCTCCGGCGCGATAATATTCGCGACGGCGACGGCAGCCGTGATATCCGGCGCGGTTATGATCGCCCCGTAATTGGCCCAGGCCTCGGCGGCGCGTTCTCCGGTTTCGAGCGAGCGCAATTGCGTATGCACCGCTTTTTCGACGTCGCCGGCGAGGTCTGAATCGAGGGAAATGAGGATCGATTGAGACGATGGATCATGTTCGGATTGGCTCAGCAGGTCCGCCGCGATCCAATCAGGATTATTGTGGGCGTCTGCAATGACACAGATTTCAGATGGACCGGCGATTGTGTCTATCCCCACCGCCCCGAAGACCTGACGCTTGGCCTCAGCAACCCAGGCATTGCCCGGACCCACAATTTTGTCGACGGGGGCCAGACGCCCTGCGCCATAGGCGAGCGCACCAACGGCTTGGGCCCCGCCAATCGGATAGTATTCGGCAATGCCTGCCTTCACTGCCGCATAGGCAACGGCCGGTGACAATTCACCGCCGGGGGCCGGCGCGACCATTACGATTCGCTCGACACCGGCAATCCGGGCCGGCACCACATTCATGAGAACGGAACTTGGATAGCTCGCGCGGCCGCCTGGAACATAAACGCCAACACTGTCGATTGGCCCCCACTGCCAGCCAAGGGTAATGCCCTCATCATCGGTATAGGCATAATCCTTGGGACGCTGCTGCGAATGGTAGGTCGCAATCCTGTCATGGGCGAAATCTATGGCTGCGCGCAAATCCTTCGGACATGCCGATGCCAGCCGATGCAGATCGACATTGTCAGACCTTAGCTTGGTTGGATCGATCGTCAGGCGGTCATATTGGGCCGTGTAGTCGGCCACGGCTTCACCACCGCGCAGGCGCACATCCTCTAAAATAGACCGCACAGAGGCAACCAGATCATCCACAGCTCCCCTCGGCTGCCGAATGAAGGACTGGAAATCAGCCTCGAAGTCCGGATGGGTTGTATCGAAGGTGCGGACCATGATTATCGCCGCCTGGATTGGTGGCTCGGCACATGGCGCGTGGACCAAACCGTTTCGGAGTCCAGCAGTGTGATATCGAGGCACTCAACTTCCAAAAGGATTTCGCCATCGCCAGCGAGGGTCAAAAGCACTGTTCCGGATGGATCTTCCGGGTCTTCAGATGCTGGTTCAAACCCGGCCGACAGCAGAGAAATAACGAGTTCCGGATCCGACTTCGTTATCCCGCGGGCCCGGACAGCCTCGACACCATCTACCGCAAAAATGGACCGGACCCGCGATCCGGATGCTGCATCCGCATCTTCCCATCGGAACCGGTTGAGTTCGATTGAGAACCGACGCTTTGAGGCCTGGTAGCGAATTCCACCCGCCTTCGCCACAGCGTCCTGTAGGGCGGCGGAAATGAACTTCAAATCGTCCTGGTCCGCCGCCATCAGTCTCAGCGGTTGTGCCTCTGCCATTCGGTATCCCAGCCTTGTTCCTGTCTACGCCTCATCCGTGGCGAGGCGGCGCACCTGCGCACCGCAGCCACTTAGTTTTTCTTCAAGGCGTTCAAAGCCCCGGTCCAGGTGATATATGCGGTTCACTTCAGTTTCGCCATGGGCAACAAGCCCTGCAATCACCAAAGATACCGATGCACGCAGATCGGTTGCCATCACCGGTGCCCCTTTTAGCGCCGGTACGCCCTTAACAACAGCTTCTTTGCCGCGCACCGTTATATCAGCGCCGAGCCGGGATAATTCAGGCGCATGCATAAATCGGTTCTCAAAAATATTCTCCCTTATGATCGAGGTTCCGTCGGCCGTTGAGATCAGCGCCATGAATTGCGCCTGCAGATCGGTGGGAAAGCCGGGATGGGGCCTTGTATCAATATCGACGGCCTTTAGACGGGCGCCATTGCGCCGGATACGCAAGCTTGTTTCGGTCGTATCGACCGTGACCCCGGCCTGGCGCAGTAGATCGATTAATGCACCAAGGGCTCCGACAGGGGCGGCCTCAAGGGTAACGTCGCCACCGGCAGCAGCAGCGGCCATGGCATAGGTTCCAGCCTCTATCCGATCCGGCATGACAGGATAGGAACCGCCGGAAAGGGTCTCAACCCCTTCAATCCTGATCGTATCTGATCCAGCGCCGGAGACTTTGGCCCCCATCATATTCAAACAGTCGGCGAGATCCGCGATTTCCGGCTCACGCGCAGCATTTTCGAGGGTTGTCTCGCCCTTTGCCAGGGTTGCCGCGAGCATGGCGTGCTCTGTGGCCCCGACAGACGGAAACGGAAACACAATGTGGGCCCCGTGCAAGCCGCGGATCGCTGCTGCTTTTACATAGCCCTGTTCGATCACAAGATCTGCGCCCATGGCCTCAAAGGCTTTCAAGTGCAGGTCGACCGGACGGGCCCCGATGGCGCAGCCGCCGGGCAATGACACTGTGGCATGGCCAACCCGGGCAAGGAGCGGCCCCAACACATTGAAGCTTGCCCGCATTTTGCGAACCTGCTCATAGGGGGCAATGGTGGAGGTAAGCTCAGCCGCATTGAGGTGGCAGTCACTCGCCCCTTTAGGCCAATAAACCTCCACCCCCAGGGACGCCAGGAGCTGCGACAGGAAGCGCGTATCGGCAAGGTTTGGCATATTGGTCAGCGTGAGCGGTTCTGCCGTCAATAAACCGGCCGCCATCAGCTTCAATGCGGAATTTTTTGCGCCGGATACCTGGATCTTCCCGTTAAGGGCATGTCCGCCGGCAATCATGAGTCTATCCATGGGCCACAGCTATACGCCCTGGAACGGCAAGGGAAAGGCGCAATTGCGGTGATCCTTAGGGAAAACAACGCCCAATTGCCCCGGAAAAGGCACAGGTGTGAAAAAACACACATGCCCGCGACGGGTTTTACGCCCCCACCCGTTTAATCCGGCAAGCCCCATAGAAAGGACCTTTTACAGATGAAACGCGCACTTTTTGCTTCCTTGGCCCTTGCCGGTATCATTGGCACAGCCTCCGTCGCCCTCGCGGACAACCATAGCGAACGCCCGAACCGCTGGGCCGAACGCCTGGCCGAACTTGATACCGATGGCGATGGCGCGATCAGCCAATCAGAGGCCGACGCCCAGCAGCTCGACCGTTTTGTACAGGCCGATACCGATGGCGATGGAACCCTTTCACTCGAAGAGTCCATCGCCTATGAGGCCGCCGAGCGCGAACGCCGACGCACCGAGCGTCAACAAAAGCGCTTTAGCTGGCTGGATACCGACCAGGATGGCACGCTGAGCGCGGAGGAATTTGCCGCGCGCAATGACCGGATGTTTGCCAGGCTCGATGCCAATGATGATGGCTTCATCACCTCTGAAGAAGCCGAAGCCCGCCGCGGTGAAGGACGGCGCGGACGGTGGAACCGCGGTCCAAATGGCCCACGCGGCGGCCAGTAGTCCAGGCCTTGCCCTTTCCGGGCCGGTGCGAGATCTCCCCTCCCTTGCACTGGCTCGGAAAGCGGCGTCATCTGAAAGCATGGACCGCGCCACGGAACTCGATCAAATCAAACGCGCCGCGGCCGGGGATCCGGATGCGGTGCGCGCGATTGTGGTTGGCCACACGGCCCGCCTCCATGCCCTGGCCTTCCGCATGCTGCAATCGGCCGAGGATGCCGAGGAAGTTGTGCAGGAGACGTTTCTGCGCGCCTGGAAAGTGTTGCCGCGCTGGACAGCCAAGGCCAAGCTATCGACATGGCTTCACCGCGTGGCGCTCAACCTCTGCTATGACCGGCTGCGCAAACGCAGAGAATATAATGTTGATGAACTTCCGGATATGATTGATACATCCGCCCGGCCTGGAGACGCCCTGGCCAACCGCCAAAAGCAAGCCTATGTCCAGGCCGCAGTGACGGACCTGCCAGATCGCCAGCGGGTAGCCATTACACTTTGTGCTCTGGAAGGTCATTCGAACCGCGAAGCGGCTGAGATCCTGGAAACCAGCATCGAGGCTTTGGAAAGCCTGCTCGCCCGGGCAAGGCGCACGTTGAAAACCACACTTTCCGCGCTCTGGGAGGAGCAGATATGACAGATATGAGCGACCGCCGCCTCATCGAACTGCTACAGACCTACGGGGCAGATCCGAGCGCCTGGCCGGAAGCGGAGCGGGCAGCCGGACTGGCCCGCCTTGCAGAGCGGCCAGATATTGCGCAGTCCGCACTGGCCGACGCCGAAGCGCTGGACGCAGCGCTCGACCACTTGCCGCATATTGATCTGCCCGACGGCCTGATCGCAAGTATCATTGCAGCGGCTCCGCAGCCGCAAAGGCCGCTCATGGCGCGGCTATCGGCCCGTCTGTTTCCGGCCGGCCGGCGCTGGCCTGCCGGCACGG
>JBCBAO010000058.1:0-11888 GCA_038532405.1 Pseudomonadota bacterium
CATTCTTTGTGCGCCTTGGATCCGGATCCACGAATGTCATGGGTGCCCTTTACAAGGGCTTGATCGCTACTGGCGTTCTCTCCCTCGCCGGGGTGGCGCTTGTGATCAATACGCTGCTTCCAGGTGGGTTTGGTGCGATTGAAGGCGCAGCGGCTGCGGTTGGTATTGGCGGTGAAATTACCGGCATGGATCTTTTCCTCTGCGGGGTCGCAGGCCTTGCGGTTACCGGGCTTATCGTGGTGATTACGGAGTATTATACCAGCACCAATTACCGCCCCGTTCGTTCCGTGGCACAGGCGTCGGAATCTGGCCACGGTACCAATGTGATCCAAGGGTTGGCCGTTAGTCTTGAATCGACGGCGCTTCCGGCACTGACGATCATTGCGGGCATCGTGCTGACCTTTAACCTTGCAGGTTTGTTCGGGATTGCGATTGCAACCACGACCATGCTTGCGCTTGCCGGCATTATCGTTGCGCTGGATGCCTTTGGTCCCGTGACGGACAATGCCGGCGGGATCGCGGAGATGGCCGAGCTGCCATCTGAAGTGCGCGATACGACGGACATGCTGGACGCCGTGGGCAACACCACCAAGGCAGTTACAAAGGGGTATGCCATTGGATCTGCGGGGCTGGGCGCACTCGTCCTGTTTGCCGCCTATACCGAAGACCTCAAATATTTCGCCATAAACGCTGCGGAAGACAGCATGCTCTTCGGGGTGACGCCAAGTTTTGAGTTGTCTAACCCTTATGTTGTGGTCGGGCTGCTATTTGGTGGCTTGTTGCCAAACCTCTTTGGCGGCATGTCGATGATGGCTGTTGGCCGGGCTGCACAGTCGGTGGTCGAGGAAGTTCGCCGCCAGTTCCGCGAAATGCCGGGCATCATGAAGGGGGAAACGAAGCCAGATTATGGCCGCGCGGTCGACATTCTGACCCAAGCCGCGATTAAGGAAATGGTTGTGCCATCGCTCCTGCCGGTCTTGTCACCCATCGTTCTGTTCCTAGTGATCCTGCCGATTGCTGGCGTCAGTGCGGCTCTGTCTGCCGTTGGAGCCATGCTGCTGGGTGTGATTGTGACCGGTCTCTTCATCGCGATTTCCATGACGTCCGGTGGCGGAGCCTGGGACAACGCCAAGAAATATATCGAAGATGGTAATCATGGCGGAAAAGGCTCAGAGGCCCACAAATCAGCTGTGACGGGCGATACGGTTGGGGACCCTTACAAAGACACCTCCGGCCCGGCTGTGAACCCAATGATCAAGATCACGAACATTGTTGCGCTTCTTATGCTCGCTGTTCTGGCTGGTGGGCACTAGGGCTGCCGCCAGCCCTGATTGGGATTGGTCCAAAATCAAAACCCCCGGCAACTCAGCGTGCCGGGGGTTTTTCGTATCTTGGTTGCTTCGAGAAGGTGAATGAGGCAGGTACCGCAACCCTTTTCTATGCTTTGAAATGAAACTTATCGCCCGCCCGGGACGCCGCCTGGGCCAATTTCTTCTGTGCCGGGTAAGCGGACTGTGCCGACATTGCCAAACAATTGTTCGAGTAGGCCAAGCTCTCGCCCACGGGTCGGCGTTTCGCGCGACGCATACTGAATAACCTCGCCATCGTCGGCATCGTACTGGACAATTTCCTCGACCACATCGTCCGCACCGAACTTGATGGCCACCACGTCGCGGGTGCCGACCTTCGGTTTGAAATAGGCAAAGCTCTCATGGGTGGCCGACATATAAATCCATGTGTTTTCGTCGAATATGCTCTTTGTGGATGGTGTGCCGAGGCGCGCGAGCACCGTGGAGCGCGTATCCTCTCCTGGCTCGATTTCCGATGGCCGGGCTTCATCGGGAAAATAGCCATGGTATTGCCGAATCGGTGAACATGCCGCGACGAGCGCGGTGGCAACTGTTGCCATGATGGCGTATCGAAACATGTTTCGTCTCCTGATCCTCACCCCAGAGGTATCCACCTGAACGGAGGTTTGGCAAGCCATGGAAGGCATCACATTATGCGATTGATGCATCTGTTTTCCTTTGGAAACCGTGAACGCCGTGCGGTCGCGAAGGCATTATATGACAGTTTAATGGCCACCGCGCTTGATCCGGCGCCTTTTGAGGCTGGGTTTGCCGTCGATACATTTGAGGGTCGGTTTGAGCATGTCAGCCTGCTGAGCGCGGTTTTGTTGCGCCGTTTGCGGCGCGAGGGCGCTGCGGGCCAGACCCTTGCCGAGGATGTCTACAAGCTTGTTTTTTCAGGATTTGATTATGCTTATCGAGAGACAGGCGTCGGTGATAGCTCGATAAGTCGAAAGGTTCGCGGGCTCGGGGAGACATTTTTCGGCTTCGCAACCAATCTCGATAATGCCCTCAACGCAGATGAGGGTGCCGCGCTTGCCGCTTTTATCCAGCGTAACGGCCTCGGGGGCCGTGCGCCCGCCGCACTGGAAGCCTATTTGCGGGATCTGGATACAAATCTGACAAATCAAACGGGTGCGGATTTGTTACGTGGCAAGATAAATTGGCCATTGGTTCACAAATAACATCGATAAAAAATTGCTTTGCTGGCGGTGCCTGCTTAGGTTCGGCGAAATTCACCGAAACGAGGCTGGGTGTGACCGAACAAAGCGTTTTATCGATCGATGCCATGGGGGGCGATGCTGCGCCCGGCATTGTCGTGGAAGGCTTGCGTGTCTTTGCTGAGCAAAATTCGGATATTTCGTTTCTCCTCCATGGGGATGAGCGGGCTCTCGTGTCCTTGCCGGGGTTGAACGGGTCGCTGCGTGACCGCTGCGATATCCGCCATACCGATTTGCAGGTGAATATGGATGACAAACCCTCCCAAGCGCTCCGCAAGGCGCGGGGGTCGAGCATGTGGAATGCGATCGAGTGCGTTAAGACCGGCGAAGCCCACGCCGCTGTTTCGGCGGGCAATACCGGTGCGCTGATGGCCATGTCGATCATGCTGTTGCGAAAAATGGGGGGGGTCCACCGCCCGGGTATGACGGCCCTATGGCCGACCATGGCCGGCACAAGTGTTGTTTTGGATGTCGGGGCCAATCTGGAAGCCGATGCAGCGCAGCTTGTAACGTTTGCGGTGATGGGGGAGGCCTATGCCCGTGCCGTGACCGGTAAGGCAAAACCGACGATTGGCCTTTTGAACATTGGATCTGAAGACTCTAAAGGCCACGGCCATGTGAAAGACGCCGCTGAAATTCTGGCAAGCGGTGCGCTTGGCCTCGCTTATCATGGCTTTGTGGAAGGCGACGATATTTCGACCGGCACCGTCGATGTGGTCGTGACGGACGGATTTTCCGGAAATGTTGCGCTGAAGACCGCTGAAGGCACAGCACGCCTCGTGGCATCCTATCTGCGCGATGCGTTTTCCGGCGATCTGCGAAGCAAGCTTGGCGCTGGCCTGGCCGCATCTGGACTGAAGAAGCTTCGTAGCAAAATGAACCCAAGCAATGTTAATGGCGGTGTTTTGCTGGGGCTGAATGGCGTCGTTGTTAAAAGCCATGGGGGTACCGACGCTGACGGGTATGCCACGGCGGTCAAACTGGCCGCCAACCTCGCCGTCAGTCGTTATAAGGAAGAGGTCGCCGCAGGACTTTCCGCGGTCGCTGAACTGACAGACCAGCGCGCGCCACCAAAGGCATCAGCATGACAAATTTTGTTTCCCAAATCGCCGGGGTCGGCTCGTATCTGCCATCGCGCGTCATGACAAATGACGATTTGAGCGCGCTTGTCGATACATCGGACCAATGGATCCGCGAGCGCACGGGTATTCGCGAACGCCATATCGCAGCAGAGGGGGAACTGACCTCCGATTTGGCCGTTGCGGCAGCACGTGATGCGATGGAGATGGCTGGGATTGGTGCTGGCGATATTGATCTTATCGTGATGGCGACGACGACGCCTGACCAAACCTTCCCGGCGACGGCTGCTTTTGTCCAGGCAAAGCTCGGCATTGAACAGGGCGCAGCCTTTGACGTTCAAGCTGTCTGCTCCGGCTTTGTGTTTGCCTTGTCGACGGCGGACGCCCTTTTACGCCAGGGGCAATTCAATGCAGCGCTTGTGATCGGGGCCGAGACGTTTTCCCGTATCCTCGATTGGAACGACCGCAGCACATGTGTGTTGTTTGGAGATGGGGCAGGGGCAGTGGTTTTGCGGAGGCTGAAGGCCGAGGACGGCGCGCTTCCGGACCGTCGCTTGATTGGCCACCATATCCGCACCGATGGCCGCAAATCCAATTTGCTGTATGTGGACGGCGGGCCATCTTCGACGCAAACCGTTGGCCATGTGCGGATGAACGGTCCACAGGTTTTCAAACACGCCGTGACCAATATTAGTTCTGCCGTGCGAACGGTTGTTGCCGAGTCCGGCCACGATATTGCCGATATTGACTGGTTTGTTCCCCACCAGGCCAATCAGCGTATCCTCGACGGGGTCGGGCGTAAGCTTGGGATTGATGAATCGAAGGTCGTCTCGACGGTGAGCGACCATGGCAATACGTCTGCTGCATCGATTCCACTGGCATTTGACCGCGCAGTGCGCGATGGTCGTATAGAGCAAGGGGACCTTGTTTTAATTGAAGCAATGGGGGGCGGCTTCACGTGGGGTGCCTCTTTATTCAGATTGTAGCAATCCGTTAAGGTTTGCGCTGTATTTGTTAACGAATGGAGACACCTGTGGCGAACAGAACGTTGACCAGAGCCGAAGTAACCGATGCCCTCGTCCATGAGGTCGGTCTTACGCGGCAGGAATGTTCCGACCTGCTCGACCGGACAATTGATCTGATCGGCGATGCTTTGCAGTCTAATGGCGTGGTGAAATTGTCCCGTTTTGGCAATTTTGTCGTCCGTGAAAAGTCTGCTCGGGAAGGACGCAACCCCAAAACAGGGATTGAAGCTGAAATCAGCGCGCGCCGTGTGGCGACGTTCCGGTCATCGCCAATGCTCAAGGCCAGGGTCGACAATAGCGATTGACTTAAACGACGGAGATACCCCCATGGCCGCCCAAAAAATTCGCAAAGCAAAAGCAGCAGACGCCCTTCGCTCTATCGGGGAAGCTGCCAGCGAATTGGGCTTGCAGACCCATGTGCTTCGCTATTGGGAGGGCAAATTTCCGAAACATATCAAGCCGATCAAACGAGCCGATGGTCGCCGTATGTTCCGCCCGCAGGATGTAGAAGCCTTGCGCGCCGTCCAAATTCTCGTTCACCAGCGTGGCCTGACCTTAAAGGGAGCCAAAGCGTTGCTGATCGAGCAGGGCGTCGAGGCTGTCCTGAACGGAAACGCTCGCCTGATTGGGCCTATCGGGTCGGTTGAAACGGGTAGTCAGCCTGAAAGCCCTGCAAGGGAACTGCAAAAAGTTGTAAGCGACGCCTTCGGAGCCGGCGTGGCAACCGATGCGCAACCTGTTGCGCCGACGGGATCCGACGCGCGACTGAAAACGGTGCTTGGTGAGATCACCGACTTGAAGCGCCGCCTTGATGCGGTGCGCGCGCAAAGGGCCGCTTAAGGGCGTTGCCAATCAAAAGCATTTCATCCATATAGCGTGTCGCGTCGGAGCGTGGCGCAGTCCGGTTAGCGCACTGCTCTGGGGGAGCAGGGGTCGGAGGTTCGAATCCTCTCGCTCCGACCATTCTCATATGTTTCCCCACCGTCATGATTGCCCTTTGGACAAGCCTCCGGTAGCGAAAACGCATGACATCATCGTCGCTCGACACCGCCACAGCGCTGGCCAGCGTTGAAGCCGTAACCGCCGGTTTGGCAAGTGTTGGCTACATCTCAACACGCCAAATCTCTACAGCAATCTATCTTGCCCACCATTTGCGCAAGCCTGTCTTGATTGAGGGGCCTGCCGGCGTCGGGAAGACTGACCTTGCCGCGTCCATGGCTGGCTGCCTGTCGCTGCCGCTTGTGCGGTTGCAATGTTATGAGGGCCTCGATGAGGGCAAGGCACTGTATGAATGGAAATATGGCAAGCAGCTTTTGTATACGCAGCTGCTGAAGGAAAAACTTGGCGAAGTGATGGACGGGGCCGACACGCTGGAAGCCTCCTATGGCAAACTGAGCGGGTTTGAGGATCTGTTCTTTTCTGAACAGTTTCTGGAGCCGCGCCCCCTCTTGAAGGCCATGCAGCAGGAGGCTGGCTCGGTTCTGCTGATTGATGAGATCGATAAGTCCGATGAGGCGTTCGAAGCGTTTCTCCTTGAAATCCTTTCCGATTATCAAGTGACGGTTCCTGAGATCGGAACCATCAAGGCAAAGGTCGCGCCGCTCGTTATTTTGACCTCGAACAATATTCGCGAGCTTGGCGACGCCTTAAAGCGTCGGTGTTTGCATTTGCATATAGACTTTCCGGACGCCGCTAGGGAGCGCCAGATCGTTGCCGCGCGGGTGCCAGGTGTTTCCGACCGCCTGCTCGCCCAGCTCGTCGATTTTGTTCAGAGCCTCCGCGGTGAGGACTTACGCAAACGCCCTTCGATTTCTGAGACCGTCGATTGGGCCCGCACATTGTTGCTAATGCACGCCGATGCGCTCGATGAGCGTCTGGTTCGTGATACACTGAACGTGCTGTTAAAGCATGAAACAGATATCGCATCCGTTGATACCGCTATCGGCAAACTGGTGCGGGCGAGTGTAGATGGGCCGCGGACGGACCAATGACGGCACGTACCTTATCGGACTTCATTCGTGCGTTAAGGGCGTCCGGCGTGCGCGTCTCCACAGGCGAAGCCATTGACGCTGCCGGCGCAATGGAACTGGTTGGCTATGCAGACCGTGCACGGCTGAAGGACACGCTCGGCGTCGCGCTTGCCAAGTCCGCAACGGAAAAAGCCATCCATGATGGTTTGTTTGACCTGTTTTTTAAGCGTGGTGGAGGTCGGCAGGAGGCCAGCCTGGAGACCGGCGAGCCAACGGCTGAGGCACCGCCGGCAGATACCGTCGACGAGATCGATTTACAATCGCTCATTGAGGCCGGAGATGAGGCTGGAGTTCAATTTGCGTTGCAGGCAGCCGGTGAAGCCGCAGGCGTTTCAGATATAAGGTTTTCCACCCAGGTTTCTTTTTTTACCCAAAAGATGATGAAGGCCATGGGCGGCGACCGGCTGCAGCAGCGCCTGGTTGAGCATTTGCAGGGGCACACAGATGCAGATGAAGCCGAGGCGTCGCGGTTAATGGCGGCTCGGGGTGAGATGATGGCCCGGGCCCGGGCCCATGTAGAACAACAGTTTGATGTTTTCGGAGCCGGTGCCACTGAGCAGTTTCGCAATGACTTTTTGTCCGAAAAGCCACTCGATCGCCTGACGCGGAACGATATGGACCGCATGCGGGCTCTTGTTGAAAAGGTCGCCAAACGCCTCGCGACGAAACACTCCAGGCGTCGGCGGCGTAAGAAACATGGTCAGTTGGATATTCGCCGCACCTTGCGCGCAAATGCGGGGTTCGACGGTGTGCCGTTCGATGTTGTGTGGAAACATACGCATAAGGATCAACCCAAGATTCTTGCGATTTGCGATGTCTCTGGGTCGGTCTCCCAATATGTTCGATTTCTCTTGATGCTTTTGCACGCTTTCCATGATGTTGTCCCTGACATTCAAACCTTCGCGTTTTCAGGGCGCTTGGAGGCGGTTGATCCGATTTTCGACACCCATGGATTTGAAACCGCGATGGATCGAATTGTGAAGACAATTGGGATGTCCTCAACCGATTACGGCCAGGCGCTTTCGGATCTGCGAATGGGGCATTGGTCCGCCATTGATCGGCGCTCCACCCTGATCATCCTTGGTGACGGGCGATCGAATTATGGCGACGGCCGCATGGATCTTTTTCGGGAAGCAACAGCGCGCGCCAAGCGGACCATTTGGCTTTGCCCCGAGCCGAAGGGGCTGTGGGGCACAGGCGACAGCCTGCTTTTGAAATACAAACCGTTTTGTAATGTTGTTTCCGAAGTTGCGACCTTGAAGGATTTGGAACGTTCAATTGACGATGTCCTCGCCGCCTATGCTTAATCGGCTCTGTATTTGACCCTGCCAGTCTGGTAGAAAACCGCACGTCGTTCGGGGTGGGGGAAATGCCCCGCGGCGTGTTTCAGTGGTATTCGCCGCAGACTTGAGATCAGGGGAGCGAGCATGCGTACTCGGCTATTCACAAAGGGTTTCTTTATTGGGGCCGTGGGGCTCGGGGCGTGCGCAAGCGTCGACGCCCCAACGCCCAAACAGGCCCCCACGGCGGCGATTGTTTTCCAAGCGGATTTGAAGAGCTGTCGGCGGGTAAACATCGATCTCTTCCGCCAGGTCGATAACCAGGATTATGTTCTCGCCGACCGCTTGAGCTTTGTGGAAGGCACGTTTCAAAGCGGCGATGAGACCACTTACAAGCTCGATGGATCTGGTAAGCAGGTGTTTGTGCGCGAGATGGACCCAGGTAAATATTTTATTCGCAGCGTAAGTTGCAACAAACAGGTCCCCCGCCAACAGTTTCACCATGGAGAGGTGAACGTTGTTGCCGGCCGCGCAGCCTATATTGGGCGAATTTTGGTTGGCAAACGCTCGGGCCGCGTATTGCTGCAGGTCGAGAATGATGCGGAAGCAGCTTATGGGCATCTACAAGACACATGGCCCGAAGCTGCAGATACGTTTGGTATCCTCCTGATGACAAGCACGATACCGACACCGCTTTAGCCGGTTTCGACTGCGACCAAGGGTCCGTTTAGGTTTTCGGTTTATTGAATTGATGCCATATGGGATTTTTCCGAATACCCATTGTAGGGTGGCGGCGAACTGATTGGATCCTGAACGCATGGATGAGACCGTAAGCTTTGGTTTTGAAGAGGTCAGCCCAGAGGAGAAAGTCTCCCGGGTAAAAGGCGTTTTTCGCTCCGTTGCGTCGCGGTATGACGTGATGAATGATCTCATGTCTGCGGGGGTGCACAGGGTCTGGAAATCCGACACGATGGCCCGTTTGAACCCCCAACCGGGTGAGACGCTTATTGATGTGGCCGGCGGCACCGGGGATCTTGCCAAAGCGTTCATCGAGCGCGCCGACCGCGCCGCCATGCGCCGTGGCAGCAACGCGAAAGCGAAGGCCATTGTCTGCGATATAAACGATGCGATGCTCGCGGCGGGAAGGGCGCGTCGGGACATGGCATCTCTTGACGACCGTATTGCATGGGTGTGCGGCGACGCTGAGCGTTTGCCATTTCCCGACCGGACGGCCGATGCCTTAACAATCGCTTTCGGAATCCGAAATGTCGCCGGGCGCATGCGGGCGCTGGAGGCATTTCGCCGGGTGCTGAAGCCGGGCGGGCGCCTCGCCATCCTGGAGTTTTCCCATATGACGGCACCGCTGCTCCAGCAAGCCTATGATGCCTATAGCTTCAACGTCATCCCGCCCCTGGGGGCGATGGTGGCGGGTGACCGGGACAGCTATCAATATCTCGTGGAATCAATCCGAAAGTTCCCAAAGCAGGATGTGTTTGCAGACGAAATTCGCAGCGCCGGCTTTTCGAAGGTTACGGTGAGCAATTTCTCCGGCGGCATCGCTGCCCTGCATATGGGGTGGGCAATCTAGTGTTAACGGCGCTTGCGGACTATCGCCGCCTTTTGCGGGCCGGGATCGCATTGGCACGCCACGATGTGGTCCTGCCGGCAGCCTATAAGTCTCGTATGCCTGCACCTGCAGGCTGGGCTGGGCGTTTTTTGCGGGTGATCGCCGGCGGTGCGAGGGGGCGGCCTGGAGAGCGCTTGGCAACGGCCCTGGAAAAACTCGGGCCTGCCTACATCAAGCTCGGCCAGTTCGTGGCGACCCGGCCAGATGTTTTCGGCGTTGAGGTGACCAATGACCTTTCGCGCCTGAAGGACAAATTACCGCCCTTTCCAATGGCGGACGCGCAATCCGCACTGACAGCTGAGTTTGAGGCCGACGCGGCGGCGCGACTGTTTCCAAGGCTTCAGGATCCCGTCGCGGCCGCCTCGCTCGCTCAAGTCCACAAGCTGGAAACTGATGATGGCGCCCGGGCGGTGAAGATCTTGCGCCCGGGGGTCGAGGTGCGGATCCGGAAAGAGCTGCGGGCCATGAAGCGCGCAGCTGCCACCGTGGAGAAGCGCTCCGTCGACAGTCGTCGAATGGAGCCCGTCGCCTTTGTCCAGACCGTCGCGGAGAGCATGGAGAAGGAACTGGACCTGACCCTTGAAGCCGGCGCGACGGATGAAATGCGCGTGCTTTCGGTGAAAGAGGGTTTTTTCCATGTTCCCGAGGTGGACTGGGAGCGTTCGGGAAAGCGTGTGCTCACCACAAGCTGGATTGATGGCACGCCATTAACGGACCCGGCCGCCCTGGTAGGGGTTGCGGATCGCGCTGGCCTTGCCGACAGCGTCACAAAGGGGTTCCTCGCCCACGCTATTCGCCACGGTGTGTTCCATGCGGATATGCATGAGGGCAATATGATCGTGACGCCCGAAGGAAAGATCGCCCTTGTCGATTTCGGCATTGTCGGGCGGATCGGACCGATGGAGCGGCGGTTCCTGGCGGAGATCCTTTGGGGCTTCATCAAGCGCGACTATCGCCGCATCTCGGAGGTCCACTTCGAGGCTGGCTATGTGCCACCGGAAAAATCTATCGACGATTTTGCCCAGGCTCTGCGGGCGGTTGGCGAGCCGATTCATGGCAAAGCGGCCGAGGATGTCTCCATGGGGCGGCTTCTCCTTCAATTGCTCGACTATACCCACCAGTTCGGCATGCATTTGCGCCCCGAACTGGTGCTGTTACAGAAAACAATGGTTCAGGTTGAGGGTGTCGCGCGGAACATTGATCCGACCCACAATATCTGGAAAGCGGCCGAACCGATTGTGGAAGATTGGGTCAAAAACGAGTTTGGCCCGGCGGGCGCTGCCAAGCTTGTCTCCAGCCAAGTGCGCGAGGTGACCGATCGCTTAAAGCGGCTTCCGCAAATGATGGATACGCTGGAGCGCGCCGCGCATATGGCCGCAAATCCGCCTGCGCCTCTGCCGCGGGAGCGGTTTGCGCCCTGGTGGGGATGGTTTGGGTTTATTGTAATACTATCTTTGATTGGCTTCCTCACACTGGCAACAAACTGATCTGCCTCGCCTAAGGGGCGAAGGTCCTCGCCGAATGGAAGCCGCGTCGTTATGGTTTCCAAATGGTTACCTCGGACGAACTGCACGCGCGTATACGCCTTTATATTGGGGCCCTTGGAGCGTTCGCTGTCTCAGCAATTGTTGCCATCGGGACGGCCGATGCCGATGTCCGTGTTATAAAGCCTGGCAAAGCCTTTAGTGGTGAGCCCGTTGCCACCGTCGCAACGGTGGTTCAGGTCAATGGCGCGCCGGCAGTGGCTGAGGCGCGCCTTGAAAACGGCGTTCAGATCTGGCGTGCCATACCGGGTGGGGCGGGGCGGTTTGATGCCCTTGAGGAGCCTAAATTGGGTGTCGTTTGCAGCCCCGATACCGTGCAGAATGGCGTGCGCATCATCAACAAACCGTTCTGCAGCTAATGCCGATTTTAGATATGGTCATGCCGATTTGATTGGCTAAGGCATCGGTTTCTTCAGGTTTTGGTGGCATAGACGGCCAGACTTATGCAAATAGGCGACCCATGAATACCAAACGCATTTTGCTAATTATTGGCGGTGGCATCGCGGCCTATAAGAGCTTGGAACTGATCCGGACACTTGGCCGGCGCGGCATAAGCAGTCGCTGCATTGTGACCCGTGGCGGACAGGAGTTCGTTACGCCATTATCGGTGTCAGCCCTTTCCGGAGAAAAAGCCTTTACCGAGCTTCTCGATTTGGATGATGAAGCCGAGATGGGCCACATACAGCTGTCGCGGTCGGCTGATTTGGTGGTGGTTTGCCCCGCAACGGCCGACC
>JBCBAO010000059.1:0-11773 GCA_038532405.1 Pseudomonadota bacterium
CGAATAGGCCGCGTGTTGCTTTGTTGACGCCCACATCCGTTGCCTGGGCGGAGAGGGCGACGGCAACCACGAGGGTATATGGGCTTGAAAATTCCAATTCTGTATGGGGGTCCGGCCGGTCAGCCGCCAGGGCTGAATAGAGGGCTGTTGCTTTCTCCGGGTTGAAAACGGGGCTGCGGCGTTTCTTCCGGCGTTTCTGGGGTTTTGTCTTCACAGCATCGCTCATGGATCAGCTATTTAGAAGACTCGCCGTGGGGCGCAAGGACGCACCCTGTTTTGCTGGTTCTCTTCCAGTCTCGCTTTATAAAGTGTGGCCATGGACCAACAAACCGCCACGATCTATATGGACGCGGAACTCACGCCGAATGCCTCGCTTAGCCCGCGGGCTTTTGCCATCGTAATGGCGCTTGTCGGGCTTTTTAGTTTTGCGGCCGGTGTTCTTTATCTGACACTTGGTGCCTGGCCTGTTTTTGGGTTTTTTGGGCTCGATGCCCTGGCCATCTGGTATGCCTTTCGGCTGAGTTTTCGCCGTCAGGATCAATCGACCCGTGTCACAATAGATGCGGAGCGCCTGCGTCTGCACCACCGCGAGCGTGGCAAACCGGACCGCCATGCCGAACTGCCAACCGCCTTTGTGCGCGTTGAGCTGGAGGAGCCCGTGACCCATATGAGCTGGCTTCGGATTGAACACGGTCAAAAGGCCTTCGTCATCGGACGGTTTCTCACACCTGAAGAGCGGGCAAGCCTGGCAACAGCGCTTCGCCGGGCTTTGAAGCGCGCTCGAATGGAGCGTTTCCCCCAATCGTCATAGAAAGTGACGCATGCGTCATGGTTTTTCGACGCGGCTTATGTTACTCTTCAATCAATCGGACGCAGATGCCGGATGAGGAGAGACCACCATGGCTGATACAGCGACACGCTTGGACTATGGCCTAGCCCGGCCAGCCGTCACCCCGCGTGACCCCCTTTTTCCAACCAATTATAAGTTCGATGAGGAGATTCCCCCCGCGTCTACGCTTCGGGTCGAGGACATTAATCTTGCCGATACCGAACTCTGGCGCCAGGGGGCGTACTGGGACCGGTTCGCTCGCCTGCGGGAGGAGGATCCGGTCCACTACACCCCGGACAGTTTTGTCGGTCCGTTCTGGTCAATCACGCGCTACGAAGATGTCATGGCGATCGACACGGACCATCATCGTTTTTCCTCGTCCTGGGAGCATGGTGGCATTACGCTTGGGTCTCCCCCTGAAGATTTTGAACTCCCCATGTTCATTGCGATGGACGAGCCGCGCCACTCCGAACAGCGCAAAACCGTTCAGCCCGCCGTTGCCCCGCCCAATCTGAAGCTGTTCGAACCTTTGATCAGGGAGCGCACCCAGAGCCTGCTGGACACCCTGCCTGTCGGGGAACCATTTGACTGGGTTGATCTGGTCTCAATCGAACTGACGACAATGATGCTCGCGACCCTGTTCGATTTTCCCTTCGAAGACCGCCGTAAGCTTACCCGGTGGTCGGATGTGTCGACGGGGATGAACAACCCGGACATTTGCCCAGGCGGCGAACCGCAATGGCGCGAAGAAATGCTCGAATGCCTGATGGTCTTTACCCAGATCTATGAGGATCGAAAGGTCAATCCGCGCACAAATGACCTGATGACGCTTTTGGCGCATGGGGAAAAAACAAAGAATATGAGCCCGCAGGAGCTGCTCGGAAACGTCATCCTCCTCATCGTCGGTGGCAATGATACAACCCGGAACTCCATGACCGGATCTGTCTACGGTCTGAACAAATTCCCCGAGCAGTTCGATATTCTGAAGGCCAATCACGATCTTATTCCGTCCCTCGTATCGGAAGCGATCCGCTGGCAAACCCCACTCGCCCATATGCGCCGGACCGCCGTAGAAGACGTCGAAATGCATGGAAAACTGATCCGGAAGGGAGACCAGGTTGCCATGTGGTATGCGTCGGCCAACCGGGACACCAGCCAATTTGAACGCCCCGATGATTTCTGGATAGAGCGTCCAAATGTTCGCCGCCACATCTCCTTTGGGTTCGGCATCCATCGCTGTGTCGGTAATCGGCTGGCTGAGATGCAGATCCGGATCCTGTGGGAAGAGATCCTGGCACGTTTCTCCCATATCGAAGTTTTGGACGAGCCAAGCCTTACGGCGTCGCCTTTCGTGAAAGGCTATACTTGGATGCCGACCATCTTGCACAGATGAGGGCCCGATCCCTCGGGCAAGGCATATGGCTGTTCGGCCTGGCCTTTGCCGGGACCCTAGCTGCGTGTGGGGTAGGGGCGACCTCTTCTGGAGCGCAAGGTGATGAAATCGCTACCAGCGCGCCAATGCTCACGGTCTTTTTGGCGCGCCATGCTGAAAAGCAAGCTGGGGCTGATCCGTCCTTGACGCCAGAAGGCGAGGCGCGCGCAAAGGTGCTTGCTGGTACCCTTGCCGATGCCGGCATTACAATCGTCTGGACCACGGACTATGCCAGAACCCGCGAGACAGCAGCCCCGCTCGTGGAACGGACGGGGGCGGACCTTCGCGTCTATGATCCCGGGCAGTTGGCGGCGTTTGCCGAAACGCTGCGAAGCCTCGGCGGGGTGCATTTCGTCTCAGGCCATTCCAACACGACACCGGATTTGGTTGCGCGCCTCGGCGGCGAGCCCGGCGCCCCCATCGATGAGGTGCGCGAATATGACCGTCTGTATCGTATCAATCTGTATAAAGATGGGCGCGTGGGGTCAGATCAGCGGCGATATGGTCGCCGCACACCGCTCATTCAGCAGCACGGATCTTAGCTGACCCGCTCCACCATCATATGTTTGATGTTTGCGATTGCTTTGGCTGGATTTAAGCCCTTCGGGCAGACCTGGGCGCAATTCATGATCGTATGGCATCGATAAAGTTTGAACGGGTCTTCCAGGTCATCCAGCCGCTCGCCTGTGCTTTCGTCCCGGCTATCGATCAGCCAGCGATAGGCCTGGAGCAGGGCGGCGGGCCCGAGATATTTGTCCCCGTTCCACCAATAGGATGGGCAGGAGGTCGAGCAGGAGGCGCATAAAATACATTCGTACAGGCCGTCGAGTTCGGCGCGATCCCCCTCAGATTGGCGCCATTCCCCCTCCGGTGCCGGCGTATCTGTCTTAAGATAGGGCTGCACATAGGCGTGCTGGGCATAGAAGGTCGTCAGGTCAGGGATCAGGTCGCGAACAACGGGTTGGTGGGGGAGGGGCGCGATCGTGATGCTCGAGCCGGCGACCTCATCCCAGCCGCGCGTACACGCGATTGTGTTGTTGCCGCCAATATTCATCGCGCAGGATCCGCACACCCCTTCGCGGCAGGAGCGGCGGAAGGCGAGGGTGGGGTCGATTGTGTTCTTGATATGGATCAAAACATCCAGGATCATCGGCCCGCATTTGGCCAGATCCACCCAATATGTATCCCAGCGCGGATTGCCACCTTCCTCCGGACTGTAGCGATAAATCTTGAACCTTTTCAGATTGGTCGCGCTTTCGGGCTTCGGCCATTCCTTGCCCTTGAGTGGTTTTGAGCCTTTGGGAAGGGTGAGCTGCACCATGTTTGCTGGCCTTCATACTGTTACATCGGTAGGTATAATTCGCTGTGCTTTAACATGCCAGTCATGTCCCCGTGAGCGTCGACATGTCGCATGCTGGTCCAGCTGTTAGGGTGGGGCGATTTTTGGTGAAATTCGCGTCGGGCAAACGCGAAAAGGGGCATGGTCTGATGGGTGCTATTTTTAATTTTCTTTTCAGTCCATATGGCCGGGTCAGTCGTCAGGATATCTGGGTTAAATTTCTGATCCCCTATATTGGCATTAGCATACTTGCCCTTGGAGCCGACCTTGCACTGTTCGGATTTGCGCTCGTGGAGGAGTCGGGGTTCAACGGCGTTTTTGGCAGTCTGACGTCACTTTTTTTCTTCTGGCCCAGCATTGCTGTGCCGGTAAAGCGCTTTCATGATCGCGGCATGACGGGCTGGTGGGTGCTTATCTTGCCCGCAATCGCTATTGTGTTCCTGCTAGTGGTTATTTTCGGCTTCCAGGGGATCACCGGGGGCGACACCGCTGCTTCGGACCTCATCGTCGGTTCAGCCGTGCTCATCGCCATTATCCCACTCATATACGGATTTGTCGTGAACTACTGCTTGGCGGGGCATAAGGGGCCCAATAAATTCGGAGAGGATCCCCTGGGCACTGCCAGCGACTTCGCAGAGACGTTCGGATAGCTAGACGGCACGCGTTCAGGATGACGAGGCGCGATCTGCGCGCTGGTGCGCCTTAATACACCCGCTTCTTCGGCTTGATGTAAGCAATATCGTTCGACATCGTATAATCATGGACCGGACGATAATCGATATTCACCTTGCCTGCTTCGTCGACCCAGGCAAGGGTATGCTTCATCCAGTTCTTATCGTCGCGGTCCGGGAAGTCCTCCATGGCGTGGGCTCCGCGGCTCTCTTGGCGATTGGCGGCTGAATTTACGGTAACCGCGGCCTGGGCGATGAGATTGTCGAATTCCAGGGCTTCCACCAGGTCTGTATTCCAGATCATTGTGCGGTCCTGAACATCGATGCCCGGCAGTTTTTCAAACACGCCGTCAATCTTCTCAACGCCCTCACGCAGGATATCACCGGTTCGGAACACTGCACAGTTGGACTGCATGGCCCGCTGCATTTCGAGGCGCAGCTCAGCCACCGGATGGTCACCACTTGCATTCCGCATGCGGTCGAATCTCGCCAGGTGTTTGTCCGTTGCGCCTGGGGCAAGCTCTGGTTGGCTGGCACCTGCCTCTAGAGTGGCACCGCACCGCAAGCCTGCTGCGCGCCCGAAAACGACAAGGTCGATAAGCGAGTTTGAGCCCAGCCGATTTGCGCCGTGTACGGATACACAAGCGGCCTCGCCAACTGCCATCAGGCCCGGCACCACGCTGTCTGGGTCGTCGCCTTTTTTGGTAAGCACTTCGCCATGAAAATTGGTTGGTATGCCGCCCATATTGTAATGCACCGTTGGCAACACTGGGATCGGCTCCTTGGTCACCTCAACGCCGGAGAAGACGCGCGCCGTTTCCGATATGCCGGGCAGGCGCTCTGCCAGCGTTTCCGGCGGAAGATGGTCAAGGTGCAGGAAGATATGGTCACCATGTTCGCCGACGCCGCGCCCTTCGCGGATTTCGATGGTCATGGAGCGGGAAACCATGTCCCTTGGTGCAAGGTCTTTCACGCTCGGGGCGTACCGCTCCATGAAGCGTTCGCCATTGGAATTGGTTAGATATCCGCCTTCGCCGCGGGCACCTTCGGTAATCAAGCAACCTGCGCCGTAAATGCCCGTCGGATGGAATTGTATGAATTCCAGGTCCTGGAGGGGCAATCCGGCCCGCAGCACCATGGCATTCCCATCACCGGTACAAGTGTGGGCCGACGTGCAAGAGAAAAAGGCCCGGCCATAGCCGCCGGTCGCCAAAATAACTTTTTGCGCGCGGAACCGATGGAGGGACCCATCGTCCAGTTTCCAGGCGGTCACCCCACGGCACGCCCCTTCATCATCCATAATCAGGTCGAGCGCGAAATATTCGATAAAGAACTCGGTGTCGTTTTTCAGTGCCTGGCCGTACAGGGTGTGCAGCATTGCATGGCCCGTCCGATCAGCAGCGGCGCAGGTGCGCTGGACGGGGGGGCCTTCGCCGAATTCCGTCGTGTGCCCTCCAAAGGGGCGCTGATAGATGTTGCCTTCCTCATTCCTGGAAAAAGGCATACCCCAATGTTCCAGCTCATAAACAGCTTGGGGCGCTTCCCGGCACAAATATTCGATAGAGTCCTGGTCGCCGAGCCAATCGGAGCCCTTGACCGTATCATACATGTGCCAGCGCCAGTCATCCGGGCCCATATTGCCAAGGGAGGCCGCGATGCCACCTTGGGCGGCAACGGTATGGGATCTGGTTGGGAAGACCTTCGTAATGCAGGCGGTTTTCAACCCGGCCTGGGCGGCCCCAAGCGCAGCGCGAAGGCCTGAACCACCAGCGCCGACAACGACAACATCATAGGTATGATCGATAAATTCGTATTCAGTCATCGTGGTGGTTCCTCTCCTGGATCTAGCCCGCTGAGATCCATATTTTCAGCACTGAAAGCGCCGTGGCCGCAAACAAACCAACTGATACAAATGTGTTCAGGATCAAGAGGGCCTGTCTTGTGCTGGTCTTGCCAATGTAATCCTCCACCACGGTCTGCATACCCAATCGCATGTGGTAGAATGCCGCGCCGAGTGCAAGCACAAGCAGAATTGCGTTTAGGGGAGAGGCGATCCACGCGGTTGCGGCTTCATATCCGCCTTTGCCCGCCTGTATGACCGAAAAGAGGAACCAGGGAACAAAGAATATCAGGGCAATCGCGCTGACGCGCTGGCGAATATAATGGGTTGTTCCTTCCCGCGCAGCTCCGAGGCCACGGACCTGGGCGGCAGGGGTGCGCAGAGAGTTACTCATTCTAACTCGCCTTTATACAAAATACACAAGCGACCAAATCCCGACCGTAGCAAGGATGGCAAACGCAAAATTGAAAACGCTTACGGCGCTTGCCGTGCCCGGTGCAAAGCCAGCACCGGGGCCATCCCATATGAGGTGACGTATCCCGTTCGCGAAATGATAGCTGATAGCTGCCGTGAAGCCGAAAAGCGCCAGCTGACCGAACCAGGACAGCAAAAGGCCCTCAACTGTCGCATATGCCTCCGGGCCCATGGCCGCTGAGATGGCCCACGCTGCAATCAAGACGGTGCCCACATAAAGGACACAGCCACTCACCCTATGGGAGATCGACGCGGCCATCGTCCAGTGCCATTTCCACTGCTGTAAATGCGGCGAAAGTGGTCGCGGATCGGCATTTTGCTGCGATGCCATCAGTTGAGCCCTTGCAAGATCGTGAGGAACATGCCTCGTTCTTAGGCGATGTCCCTCACCTGTCAACAAATGCATCCGGAGTTTGGAATGCGTATCACCGCCCGTTTGTGTTATCGCGCCGCGTTTACGCTTTTCTGCCTTTTTGCGGTTTTCGGGCTTGCCGGACTAAGCCAAGCTCAACCGATTCGGAGCTTTGACGGGGTTTCTGGCGCTTCCCCCACCGATGCGGACATTCCTCAATTGCTGGAGGACTATGAGGCGTTCCGATTGGCATTTGACCCGGCAGAGGCGGCCCGGGCCCGAGGCAGATTGCCGCGCACCTGGCAAACCGTGACCCCCGAACGGCGCGCCGAGCGACTGGCAGCAGCGCGGGGTCTGCTGCAACGCGTGCAGGCGCTCCAGGGGGCGCACACATTGGACACCGCAATCCTGGAATCGATCCTTATCTCCCAGATCAATATCGCTGCCCTGGACCCCGATCGCATTCCCTTCACAGGGGATTCCGGGTTCCATTCCGAGCCTGTTTTCGTTGTTGGCCGCGCCCGCATCCGCAATCGCCAGGATGCCGAAGACCTGATCGCCCGGATCAGCGCGATCCCGGCCTATTTCGATGCAAATATGGTGAATATGCGCCGGGGTATGGCAACGCGCTTCGTTGCCCATGGAGATCCCGTAGAGACCCTTATCGCCCAGGTGCGCGAACAAATTCCGGGCGATCCGAAGACAAGTATTCTCTACGTTCCTTTCGAAACATTGCCCGACACCATCGATGCGGGCACCCAATTGCAATTGCGCAGCGATGCGGCAGCAGCGGTATTAGGGGCGGTTGCGGCCTATGCCAAACTGCTGGACTTCCTGGAGCGGGACTATCGCCCTGCCGCGCGGGCGCTTCCCGGTATTGGCGGGTCCCCTGGCGGGCGGGAATATTACAAGGCCGTCCTTGTCCACCACACAACCCGGCCGGACCTGACGCCCGAACGCGTTCACGAGATCGGTTTGGCGGAAGTTGCGCGTATCCGCAGCGAAATGGAAGCCGTGATCGCGAGCACCGGGTTTGATGGAACATTCGCCGAGTTTCTCACCTTCCTGCGCACCGACCCGCAATTTTATGCCGAAACGCCCCAGGCGCTGCTCGCCGAAGCGGCGGTCCTGTCAAAGCAGCTGGATGCCGTGTTGCCGCGCTTTTTCAGCAAGTTGCCGCGTTTGCCCTATGGTGTTTCTCCCGTGCCCCTTGATATCGCGCCCGGCTACACCACCGCGCGCTATGCCGGCGGGGATGCGGCAACGGGCCGGGCTGGAACCTATCTGGTCAACACTTACCGCCTGGATCAGCGCCCCCTCTACGAGCTGCCTGCGCTTACGGCCCATGAGGCTGTGCCCGGGCACCATCTCCAGATTGCCCTTGCCCAGGAATTGGAGGGCGTTCCGGAGTTTCGCCGGGCCTATTACGCGACCGCGTTCGGAGAAGGGTGGGGGCTCTATGCCGAGCGCGTCGCCGGCGAGGCTGGCTTGTATGATACCCCCTATAAGCAATTCGGGGCCCTGTCCTATGAGATGTGGCGGGCGTGTCGGCTGGTCGCGGACACGGGGCTCCATTGGTATGGTTGGAGCCGTAAAGAGGCCGAAGCCTGCTTTCGCGACAATTCTGCGCTGTCTGAGCTAAACATCCAGACCGAGGTGACCCGTTATATCGGCTGGCCCGGGCAGGCCCTTGGCTACAAGATTGGCGAGATTACCATTCGGGAGCTGCGCGCCGAGGCGGAGGCGATCCTTGGAAGCCGATTTGATATCCGTGCCTTCCACGATGTGATCCTCTCCGAGGGGGCCATGCCATTGAGTTTGCTTGAGGCCCGCGTGCGGGTGTGGATCTCGGAGCAGCGCGCCTCCGGCGAGAGCGTTGCCGCCGCTGCGCCCTAGGATTGCCCAGAAATTGCCGCCTCTGTGTTACGACCTGATTAGGTCGTTGGCCTAGCCTCCTATTCGACACGAAGGAGGGTGACCCTGTGTTCAATCATATGTTCAGGACGATCTTCTGGGTCTGGATGGCGGCGCTTGCGGCTTTGACGCTGTATTTGCTGGATGCATGGGCCGATGCGGCACGGGATGCGCCGACACTGCGGACAGAGGCGGCGGACATTATCGCGGCCGGCCGCGGCCCCGGCGCGCTTGGGCCGGGCCAGCTCGATCTATTGCTCCTGGTCGAAGATCCGGCCTTCTACGACCATAACGGCCTTGACCTGACCACCCCCGGAGCCGGGATGACATCGATCCCGCAATCCCTTGCCAAGCGCCTCGCCTTCGACAAGTTCCGTCCCGGTATCAGCAAACTGCGCCAGACCGCCTATGCGATCTCTTTGACGCGCCGGCTCACCCGCGAGGATATCCTCGCCCTTGCCCTGGACAAGGCCGAAATGGGGCCGGGGCCAGGTGGGTGGGTCACCGGTTTCTTCCAGGCGTCCGAAGCCTTTTATGGTCGATCTCCGGCTGAGCTGAAGGATCGTGAATTCATGGCCTTGGTGGCGGCGCTTATTGCGCCGGCAAATCTGTCCCCGATCAACCCAAACCCCGCCCTAGAAGCCCGGATTGACCGGATTGCAAGGCTCGCCGAGGGCCAATGTGCGCCGCGCAACCATTCTGATGTTTGGCTCGAAGGCTGCGCCTGAGAGGGTGGCGCTGCAGTCAACAGCCGTTCGCCTCTGTTGCCTGGCGCACCCCTGCCTAGTCCCCGAGCCAGGCTTTCCGGAACCGTCTCTGCCGGCGGCTTGGATTGTCCATCATCGTAATCTTTAGGGACGGGTCTTCCACCAGCGCCATCATCGCCGTGCGTGTAATGCCCCTCTGTATATAGGCAATCTCTACCTCATCGCCGGGGGCGTATTGGGCCAGAGCAAAGGTGACATCTTCGGCGCTGTTGATTTGTGTCCGGCCGATGGAGACGATTTCATCGTCCCGGTCGAGGCCGGCGGTGTAAATCGGCGTGCCGCGCAGGGTCGGCCGGGTCAGGGTCACCGCCTCGCCATCCACGGCATAGGCCGCCCGGCCAAGGCTTGCCTTGCCGGGATTGGCCAGCTCGAGGCGAAGGCCCGCCCGTTCCAGGAGGGGGCCATAATCCGGCAGCCCGCCCGTCTCGATATAGGCCTCGAAAAACTGGTCAGCGAAGGCTTGGTCGCCGGTCAGATCCGCCAATGTTTTGCGCAAATCCTCATGGGTATAAAGTGTGTCGGTTTCGCCATACCGCGTCCATAGCAGGCGCATATAATCGTCCAGCGTCGTGTCCTCGAAGGTGCTGCGCAGGGAAAGATCAAGGGCGAGGCCGATCATCGCACCATAGGGGTAGTAAGACACAAAGACATTGTCGAAGTTTGCCCGGTCGACGGCCGTTGCCGCGTCGACGAATGGGGCCTGCAAACTCATATCGCGGGGGCTCCGCAATTTCCGGCCAGGGGCATTGATGATCCGGCTGAGGGTTCCGCCGAGATCGCTCAGATACTCCTCAACGCTTTGTTCGCCGGCCCGCCGGATCGTCAGGGGCCCGTAATAGGAGGTAAACCCTTCGGCGAACCATAGATTCCGGCTCGGATTGGCGCGGGTAAAATCGAATGGCTCCAGGTCCGCCGGTCGCAAGCGCTCGACATTCCAGGCATGGAGAAATTCATGGGAGATCGTTCCGAGATGCTTGAACTCGCCTTTAAAGAGCGAGTCCGGGCGCGTCAGGATGGTGGAGTTCCTGTGCTCCATTCCATCGCGGCTCGCATGGGGCACATAGACCGCAATAAATGTGTAGACCCCATTATCGAATTGCGGAGCACTGCCAAACACTTTGATTTGTTCGTCCACGACCTTTTTGGTCATTTCGGTCAGCTTGTCGAAGTCTTCCGATGTGCCGTTATGGTGCAAGGCGATGCGGATGGTCTGGCCATCGGCGATTTGCCATTCACGATAGTCGAGGGCCGCCAATTGCGTTGGGCTGTCCATAAAGTATTGCAGGTCCGGGGCGGTAAAGGCGAAGGGATCATCGGCTGGAAAGAGTTGGGTCGCCACGGTCCAGTCTGCCTCGGCCGGGTCAAAGCGAATTTCGACGGGACTGTTCTCAAGGCCTTCTGCCCACAAATATGTCGCCGGGGCATTCAAGTGGGCATGGGTGCGATCGACCTGACTATAGGTGCCATCGGCCCGGTCCGCATAGAGCGTGTAGGTCACGTCTACGTCTCCGCTATGGCCCTCAATCGTCCAGGCATAAGGTGTCGTGCGCGAAATGGTGAGTGGCGCACCCTCTGGCGTGGTCGCTTTTAGTTCGTAGACGTTCTTTGCAAATTCATGGAGCGCATAGCGTCCAGGCGACGCGCGGGACATGCGGACCGTGAGAGGGCCGTCCTCAAGGGCGCGGAAGGCCACATTGATCTCTGCCTCATGGTGGGCCGCATTCGGAAAGGACACCTCGTACGTGACCGGTGCGGGCAGGGGAACACCAACGGGTGTCTGCCCATATGCGGTTGCTGTGGTTGTGCCCAAAATGCAGGCAAGGGTCAGCGTGGCGCGCATGGTGGAAAACTCCCTCTGATCGACAAGTTGTAAGGCGCACACTCCTATCCCTTTCGCCAAACGTCCAGTAAGGAATGCGGCCAATATCAAATGCCGATAGGTGCCCTATGCGGATTACGATCATCGAAACAGGCTTGCCGCCGGAACCCTTGCGCGGGGACTGGCCGGACTATCCAGCGATGTTCCGCGCCCTGCTTGGGGCGGCGGATGGTGATTTTGGCTATGAAACGGTTTCCGTGGCTAAGGGCGACGCCTTGCCCGACCCGGCCAAGCTGGATGGTGTTTTAATAACGGGGTCAGCGGCGGGCGTTTATG
>JBCBAO010000060.1:0-11743 GCA_038532405.1 Pseudomonadota bacterium
GGCAAACTCCGTCCTGACGAGATAATCGACCTCGGCCTGGTACAGCCCAGCTCCATAATGGTGGCCAAGTTGCTCAGCTGTTTCAGCACCGTTCACAACCTCGCCAATCCGCGATCCGTATGCCCGTGCGAGCCGATGCACCAGCGAGGGGTCCATCCAGTCATACCGCTTTCGAACGTCTTTGAAGAAGCGCTCAAAGTCTGCACCCGGCACGTCGCCGCCAGGGAGCGGGGCTGCTTCCGTCCATGCCGACGCGTTGATCTCAAGGTCTTGCCCAAGCAAGTCCAGCACGCCTTCAGCCAATTTCCGGTAGGTTGTGATCTTGCCCCCATAAACCGAAATCATCGGTGCATCAGCAATCGTGTCCCGTGACAATACATAGTCCCGTGTCACCGACGATGCATCCGCGCTCAGATCATCATAGAGCGGCCGAACGCCGGCATAGGTGCTGACGATCTTGTCCGGCGTAATCGGGGTGTCGAAATACTCGCTGGCTCCATCACACAGATAGTCGATCTCGCTGTCTGAAATATGCACCTCACCGGGGTCACCATCATACGGCAGGTCCGTCGTCCCGATTAGTGTGAGCGTTCCGTTTTCATAGGGAATGGCAAACATGATACGACCGTCCCCATTCTGGAAGAAATAGGCATGGTCGCCCTCGAACAATTTCTGGGTGATAAGGTGACTGCCTTTTACCAACCGAACATGGGCCGTATTTGACCGGCCCACAGCATGGCCAGCGACGGTTTCGACCCAGGGGCCGGCCGCATTGACGACTGCGCGGGCTTGAACCGTCTGGTCCGCACCCTGCTCGCCCCGAAGCCCAACCGACCAGGTGCCACCATCGGCCTCCAGCGACGTGCATTCGGTTCGCGTAAGGATCGTCGCCCCCTTGGCCTTGGCATCCACGGCGTTCAGGACAACCAGTCGCGCATCTTCCACCCAGCAGTCCGAATATTCAAAAGCTTTGACGAGATGTGGCTTTAAGGGGCCAAGTTTGTCGCTTGACCGCCTGGATAGAACCTTGGTCGGCGGCAGAATTTTCCGGCCGCCCAAATGATCATAAAGAAATAAACCAAGCCGAATCATCCAGGCAGGTCGAAGACCGCTCTGATAGGGCAGGACGAACCGCATGGGCCAGATGATGTGCGGCGCCGCCTTCAGAAGAACTTCTCGCTCGATCAATGCCTTGCGGACCAAGGCGAAATCATAGTGCTCCAAATAACGAAGGCCGCCATGGATTAACTTGGTGCTAGAAGAGGAGGTGTGGGCGGCCAGATCGTCTTTTTCACAGAGCAGAACCCGCAAGCCACGCCCGGCCGCGTCCCTGGCGATCCCAGCTCCGTTAATGCCGCCGCCAATCACAACGAGATCATACATGGCGTGTCCTTTGCGCTTCCGCATGCCGAGCGTACGACCTTACCATCCAATAGAACGCTGCCGGGAGACACTTTATCATGTGGTCTAAAGGGTGTGCTTGGAAAGCCCCAGCGCGTCAAAATTGGGTGAGTGAAGCTGCTCGGCAGAGTTCAATTGGCCTTGCCTAGGCCTGTCCTTGTCCTTTTAAGGACGGGAACAAAGTGTGCAGTTTCATAGCAAGTGCCAGGTCCCCGGTAAATTTGACCTTTCGCCGAAAAAATGCCTGCGGTCCTGACAAACGCCCCATGGCAATCTCGATATAGGTGGTTGGGGACATACGCAGCGACAGGTCCGGTGCTGGTGCGCTTTGTTCGGCAGCGATTGCGACACCATCGGCTACGGTCACCGCAAAGGTGCCCCCATCGGGACCAGACAGAACAAACTCTATCGTTGCCTGCAACCCTTCCGCCGCGGCTGTGTTTAACCGCGTTGGCATGCCGAATATAAGCGTTCGGATTGTCTCTGCCGACACGGCAAGAACTCCAGAATATAGCGGTCCGTTTCGCTTTTTAGCGAGTAGGTCCTGTTATTGTCGACAAGGTGAAACTTATTTTGGACAATTGCAACTGTCTGAATAAAGGGACATTCTGTCAGCATGGACTTCTATGATTTCAGATATGTTCTATCCTTTGTGCTGATTGTCATACTGCCCGTTGTGACTGCCTTCTGGCTGGTTATCCATGGTGGTATTGCATATTGGCGTCACCGCCCTCCCTGGCAGGCTTATAGCGTTGCCTTGATCGCTATTGTCGGAACGCTGGCGGTCACTGTGGCCTATGCGCAGCAATTGATCGGGCCGGATCTTGGACACAACCCGGTTTTGATCGTGTTTGGAGCGCTCATTTACCTGTCGAGTTGGGCGCTTTCCCGCAGCATCCGCAAATATCTCGATTTTCGAACATTTGCCGGCGTGCCCGAGGTTAAGAACGAGGCGGGCGCTTTGATTACCGATGGGCCGTTCAGTGCCGTGCGCCACCCACGCTATTTCATGATTCTGATCGGAACACTGGGATGGGCAATGCTCGCAAATCACCTCGGTGGGTATGTGATGGCCGGTGCCTTTGCGGCCATTCTTGTTGTCATCGTTCAACTGGAAGAGCGTGAATTGATCACCCGTTATGGTCACGCCTATGAAGCTTACAAAGCCCGGGTGCCTCAACTCTTCCCTGCGCCAAGCCGATTGAGCCAACTCTTTGTCTGAGACCCGGCGCATTGAACTGATCGTCAATGGCCGACGCTGCGACGTTCCTGGGGGCGGGACACGCCTGGTCGATGCACTTCGGGAAGACCTCGGCCTTTCCGGCACTCATATCGGCTGTGATACAGCCCAGTGCGGTGCGTGCACGGTCCACCTCGGTGGGGCCGCTGTAAAGGCTTGCACTCTTTTGACTGAACAGATCGCGAATGCACACATCACAACGATTGAGGGCGTCGGCAAGCGGGGGCAGCTTCATCCTGTTCAAGCCGCCTTTAAACAGCATCATGGCCTGCAATGTGGCTTTTGCACACCCGGTATGGTGATGGGAGCCATATCTCTGTTGGAGGCCAACCCCGACCCAAGCGAAGCTCAGATCCGCGCCTCCTTAAGCGGCAATCTCTGTCGTTGCACAGGCTATCAGAACATTGTTGCAGCGGTACAATCCGCCGCGCGCGGGGTGGCCCCCTCGGAGATATCGGCGACATCGTCCCAAAGGGTTGGGAACAGCCCAGAACGCGTGGAGGATGATCGGTTTCTGCTTGGGCACGGAAACTATGTTGCCGATACTCGCTTCCAAGGGCAGGCGTTCGCCTCATTCGTGCGGTCTCCGCACGCCCATGCCGATATCGTCGATATAAATACAATTGCCGCTGGAGCCGTGCCTGGCGTCATCGGTATTGTGACGGGACATGAGATCGACGCGGCAGGCTTTGGGTCCCTGACATGCGGATGGCAGGTTTATTCCAAGGATGGATCGCCGATGATTGGCGGGGCGCGGCCAATCCTTGCAAAAAACCGTGTACGGTTTGTCGGTGATGCGATTGCAATGGTTGTCGCCGAAACTTTGGAAATTGCCAACGCGGCGATGTCATTGATTGACGTAGAGTATCAAATACGCCCCCATAATGTGAGACCGGAATGCGCTATTGGTGCGCAGGCGCTCCATACCGACGCCCCAGAAAACAGATGCTTTGATTGGGCCTTCGGAGACGATACCGGCGTTCGACAGGCCTTGGACCAAGCCGACCATGTCGTCGAACTCGACCTTGAGAACAATCGGCTGATCCCAAATGCGATTGAGCCGCGCGCTGCCAATGCCTATTATGATCCGGGTAGGGACCACTTTACGCTTTATGTGACCAGTCAAAACCCGCACATGGCCCGGCGTGTCATCTCTGAAATGGTCGGCCTTGCACCCGAGCATAAATTGCGCGTCATCTCTCCAGATGTCGGTGGTGGTTTTGGGTCCAAGATCTTCATCTATCCGGAGGAATGCGCGTGTCTGTTCGCAGCGAAATGGTTCGGCGTTCCGGTTAAATGGGTTGCAACCCGCACAGAAAGCTTCCTTTGCGATGCCCATGGCCGGGACCATAGGACCTGCGCAAAGTTGGCATTGGATGCAGAGGGCCGCTTTCTTGGCCTTGAGGTTAAAACCACGGCCAATCTTGGGGCCTACCTCTCTAGCTTCGCCGCCTTTGTCCCAAGCTATCTCTACGGCACGATGCTTGCCGGGCCATACACCACGCCGGCGGTCTATTGCGAGGTTGAGGCGGTTTATACGAACACAGCCCCGGTCGATGCCTATCGGGGTGCTGGCCGGCCTGAAGCAACCTATCTGCTCGAAACGCTTGTGGACGCAGCCGCCCGGCAGATTGGAATGGACCCGGTTGAACTCCGGCGGCGCAACCTCATTCCGCTGGACGCTTTCCCCTACCAAACCCCCGTGGCGTTGGAATATGATACCGGCAACTATCAAGCCCATCTCGATGCTGCGCTTGCACAAGCCGACTATAAGGGGTTCGACGGGCGAAGGCGCGCGGCGCGCGAAAAGGGGTATCTCAGGGGGATTGGTGTGTCCTGCTATGTCGAAGCATGCGGCATCGCGCCGTCCGCCGTTGCCGGGGCCCTTGGTGCAGATGTCGGCCTTTGGGAGTCCGCAAATCTACGCTTCACCCCAACAGCAAAACTGCAGGTTTTCACAGGCTCCCACAGCCATGGCCAGGGCCATGAGACGAGCTTTGCCCAAATTGCTGGCGACCTGTTCGGGCTCTCCTTCGATGATATTGAGGTCATTCATGGAGACACCGACAAAGTTCCAATGGGCATGGGAACCTATGGATCCCGGTCTCTCGTGGTCGGTGGCTCTGCCCTTGTGAAGGCCGGGGAGAAACTGATTGCCAAGGGAAAGATCATCGCCGCCCATCTCCTCGATGACACGCCTGAAGATATGGCTTTTGGCGACGGTCTCTTTCGGTCTCAGTCCAGCAATCGAGGTGTGTCCCTGAAGGAGGTGGTCCATGCGGCCTATGTGCCCCATGACTATCCAGAGGACCTTGAGCCCGGATTGGAAGCGTCTGCCTTCTATGACCCGCTTAATTTTTCCTACCCATCTGGCACCCATATCTGTGAGGTCGAGATAAATCCGTCGACTGGCGAAATCCGGATTGTCCGCATGATTGCGGTCGACGATTTCGGTGTCCTCGTTCACCCGGCGATCGTGGAAGGGCAGGTGCATGGCGGCCTCGCCCAGGGAATCGGTCAGGCGCTCTTTGAGGTGGCGCGATACGACACTGCAAGTGGTCAGCCGCTCACGGCGTCCTTGAAGACATATGCTTTGCCCCGCGCAGCAGACTTGCCGACCTTCGAGCTTGAAACCACCCAATCGTCCGGTGCCCAGAACCCGCTTGGAGCCAAGGGGTGCGGCGAAGCCGGTGCCATCGCCGCACCGCCGGCTGTTATGAATGCGATTGCAGATGCCCTTGGCCAGCCCATAGCTATGCCTGCAACGCCGGAAGCCCTATGGCGCGCCTGCCGCAACAGCCCGCAATGGACCGGGAAGGATCGGTAGGGTGAGTATTGCATTTCTACCCCGACCTGGAACGCTGGAGGAAGCGCTTCGCCTGCTAGATGCCAATCCGGCTGCCCAACCGATTGCTGGCGGGCAATTCCTGGTTCCGGCGCTTGGGCGGGAGGCAAGGCCGCAAGCCAATCTGATGGCGATCGACAAGCTTCCTGAGCTATCCGGCATCACTAAACTTGATGGACGCCTCACCATAGGTGCCGGGGAATGCCATGCTCGGGTCACCTCAAGCGATGTGGTTGCCGAAGCCATACCGGCCCTTGCAGCGCTGGTCGGGTCAATCGGCGATCCCCAGGTTCGGGCCCGTGGAACGCTTGGCGGCGCCCTCTGTTCCGGCGATCCACTTATAGATTATGCAGCGGCATGCCTTGGGCTTGGCGCGGTTCTGCAAACCAGCAGGGGAGAGCTCTCCGCGGAGGACTTTTTCGCCTTGGACAGCCAGCCCCGGCTTCTGCCGGCCGATATCCTCAAATCAGTTGCTTTTCAGATCCCAAACCGAGCCGGTTACGCGAAGCTGAAACAGTCTGCTGCGGGCTATGCTCTTGTGGGCGTGTTTGTATCCCAAAAAGAGGGCGATGTCCGCGTGGCTGTGATTGGGGGGTGGGGTCGGCCGGTGCGCAGTCCCGTATTGGAAAGCGTACTTGCTAGCCGGTTTGCACCCGACTCTATTGTCGATGACTTGCCAATTGAGGAGGGGCTTCTCGACGACGATCTTGCCTCGGCAGACTACCGGCGCGCCTTGGTGCTGGAACTTACAAGACGTGCTGTGCACAACGCGATTTAACGCACAAAGACGCTCGGTTCCGGCACGAGATCGGCAACAATTTTGGCTGAAGACGCGACCCCCGGAAGCCCGGCACCTGGATGGGTGCCCGCCCCGACAAGGTAAAGGCCATCCACCTCTTCGCTCTTATTGTGGGGGCGGAACCAGGCGCTTTGCAAAAGGGTTGGCTCCAATGAGAAAGCAGCCCCCTGATAAGATGATAAGCGCTCCTTAAAATCGATTGGGCTGATATGGTGAGATGTCACCACCGCATCGCCGAGGCCGGGCAGAACCGTTTCTTCCAGCCGCGCCTGAACCTTTTTGCGATATGTTTCGGCAAAATCTGTCCAGTCAACGCCCGAGGCAAGGTTCGGCACAGGGCTAAGAACATAGAAGGCGTCGCACCCCTCCGGTGCAAGGCTGGGGTCACTTGCGGTGGGCCGGTGCAGGTAAAGGCTGAAATCTTCCGTCTGCCGATAGTGTTTGAAGATATCGTCGAGCAGCCCCTTGTATCGTGGGCCCAGGACCATGGTGTGGTGCCCAACATCGTCGAATTGCCGATTGGTTCCAAAATACCAGACGAAAAGGCTCATGGAGTATTTGCTGCGCTTGATCTTTCCATCGGTCCAGTGTGTGCGTTTGTGGCGCGAGAGCAGCTTGCCATAGGTTGTGGCCGGATCGGCATTTGAGACGACAATGTCCGCGTTCAGGGTCTCGCCAGATTCAAGCTCAACGCCGGAAACGCGTTTGCCATCGGTCAGGATCTGTTTCACCCCCGCATTGCAACGAATGATCCCGCCATTGCGCTCGATCAGACTTTGTATGCCCTTGATAAGCGCCCCGGTGCCGCCGACGGCATAATGGACACCAAATTTGCTCTCCAGGTGCGCGATCAAGCAGTAGTAGGCTGTTGTCGTGAAGGGGTTGCCGCCAATCAGGAGGGGGTGGAAGCTAAATGCCGTCTGGAGTTGTGGGTGTTTGATATAATCTTTGACCTTGCCGAAAACCGACCTGTATCCGCCAAGCCGGATCAGATCGACGGCGCATAGCATGGTGAAGCCCAAACTATGGAAAGGCTTGTCCACCAATTCGTCGAAGGCAACCCTATAAATCTTGCCGCTGGCCTCCATGAACTGATCATATCCATCAACATCTTCGGGGCTGAACCTGGCAACTTCTGCCCGCATTTTTTCGCGGTCTGCCGAATAGCTGAAAACCTTGCCGTCATCGAACCTGATTTTATAAAACGGATCGCAGGGCTTTAGCGTTACATCATCGGAGAGTGTTCCGCCGCAGGTCTCCCATAGGTCCTCGAAAATATGCGGCGCAGTTACGATCGTTGGACCAGCGTCAAAGGTAAAGCCATCCTGGCGATAAACGTAACCGCGCCCACCCGGAGCATCCAGTTTTTCCAACACGGTGACGCGGTAGCCCTTCGCTGCCAGGCGCGCGGCCGCGGCGAGCCCGCCCACACCGCTGCCGATGACGATGGCGTGGGGATAGGTTGCGGTATCATGTTTCATGTCCAGCTTGTCCTTCACATCGTGATCAAAGCGTAAATCAAAATTGACATAATACAAAGTCTAAAAGACTATACGTTCCATAAGGAGATGTTCCTTGGCCCATACAACGGTTCTCTTGACGCTCGGGCGATTGCCGAAGGGTTTGGAGCTTGCGCGATGCCTGCACCGCGCCGGATGCCGGGTGGTGGTTGCCGACCCGTTTGGCTCCCACTTGTCCAAACCATCGCGTGCCGTCGCAAAAAGCTATCGCGTCGTCGCGCCGCGATCCGACCCGGCCGGGTTTCGCAGAGACTTGCTTGAGATCATTCGCGCCGAGGCCGTCGATCTGATTATACCCGTGTCCGAGGAAGTGCCCTATGTGTCCGCCCTCGAACCTATGCTGCCCGCAGGTGTGCATCTGCTTGCGCCGAATTTGACCGACTTGATGCGCCTCCATGACAAATTGGCTTTTGTCGAAGACGTGAAGCGCGCCGGTCTCAACGCGCCGGAAACCATGGCCGTCTCTGATCCCGCGGCCCGGGCGCTTACCGAGGCGGTCGACTATGTTGTGAAGCCCGCCTTGGGCTGTTCGGGAACGGGGCTGCGCTTCGGCGCGCGCGGCACAGCCCTGACATCTTCCGACCTGTCTGCCGGCAATATCGTGCAGAAACGTGTCTATGGCCGTGAGCTGAGTTCGATGACGTTTGCCCGTGAGGGCCTCACATTTGGAACCGTCATTTATGAGGGCCTCACACGAGCGGGTACGGTGGCTATTTGCTTCCGCCGCATCGACGATGCGCCGGGGGTCGAAGCGTGGATACGCGACTATGTCTCCCACACCGGCCATACCGGTTTCATTGCCTTTGACTTGATCGTCGATGATGCGGGGATTGCTTGGCCAATCGAGTGTAATCCCCGCCTTACAAGCGGGCTCCACTTCATGGACCACGATACGTTGGCGGACGCTGTCCTTGAACGGTCGGGGCAGGGGGCGAAGGCCATAGGGGTGAAGCCCGGCCGAACCTTCCAGGAGGCCCATACCGCCCTGACCAAGACCTATGCAGCGATCGCAAGACCAAAGGAGTTTTTTCGGCGGCTCGGTCTCCTTTTTTCTTCGCGAGACGTTTTGTGGTCCTGGCGGGATCCACTGCCGTTTTTATTAATGACACCAATGTCTTGGCGAATTCTGAGGGATGTTATTTTTCGGGGGTCCAGTTTTGGAGAGGCCGCAACCCATGACATCGAATGGCCCTCGGAGAGGGAGCCAACACGGCCTTCGACGGAAACAGGAGCTACGCCCCAGAATGCTGCGCTCGGACAATAATCTGCTCGGCCGGCCGCGTCGTCAGGCGTGCAGCCGGCCTGATTTGGGCGCTGTTGGCCACTTCGAAGTCGAACCGGCGCGCGAGCCTTGCGATGATCAGGGCAGCTTCGATGGTCGCAAATCCCGCACCGACGCAGGTGTGTGGGCCAAGGCCGAACGGGATATAGGTTCCGGGGAGGATCTCGTCCTCGCGTCCGGGCATAAAACGATCGGGGTCAAAGGCGTCGGGCGCTTGCCAGTAAGCGTGATGCCTATGGATCGTCCAGGGCGCAATCATGATCAAAGCCCCTTGTTTAACCTTGAATTTTCCGATTCGCCCAGCATGCATCGCAATCCGCGGCATGAACGTTATGGGGGGGTAGAGGCGCAGGGTTTCCTTAAAGACACTGCGGACAAATGTCAGCCGCTTTGCGAGATCAAAGGTGACCGGCCCATCATTGGTTATGTCGCGGACTTCCTCGCGGACGCGGGCCAGAATCTCAGGCCGGGTCGCAAGGATATAGAAAACCCAGGTCAGCACGCTGGCGGTCGTTTCGTGCCCAGCCAGAAAGAAAACGCCCAGCTGATCGATCAGTTCTTCCCGCGTAAACCCTTTGCCCGTCTCGGTGTCGCGGGCGTCAATAACGGCGCTCGCAATATCGTCAAATGCTTTGCCGGTATTTTCCAAATGGGTGTCCAAAAGGGTTCCCAAGTGTTCGCGAATGCGGTTGCAGGCCGATTTAACATCCTGATCCTGTTGAATTTTTGTCCACGCTGGGTCGACGATCAGTCTCCAAATCTTCACCTGTGCAACCCCACGCTCGAAGACGAGGAAATCGTCGAACACATCCTTTGCAACATCGGTATCAAGGGACACCGAAAAGACCGTTCGACAGATGATATCCGCCGTCAGATGGCTCATGGCGAGGTCAAGCGACAAGGGCTCCCCCGTACCGGCCATTTCCGACAGTCTTTTCTCGTAATCGTCGACGGCCGCCGTCATGGAAGCAAACGCAAGTGTGAGCCTCATATGGGAAAATGCAGGGTCAATCATGGCGCGCTGCCGTTTCCATTTCGGTCCGTCGGAGACAAAGATCGAGTCACCGATCAGGGGTTCCAGCGCGCCGACCATCAGGTCACTTTTCGGGAAAATACCGTCCCGGTCGAACATGATCTCGCGGACAAGGGCTGGATCGTTAAACAGTTTTATCGACCGCCGCGAATATCCGAGTTCACCGGCATCCATTCGATACGCGTTGGCTGGCAAAAGGCTGAGCAAATCCCCTTTTCCATGCCAAATCGTACGGGCAAGGGCCGCAACGGGGGGCAAAGGCGCAGGCCGGGGCGGCGTGAACAGGTTTGCCATTTTCAAAACCGACCCCCAATCACGCCTCTAAGATGTTGTTTAGTGCAGGGATAACCATGTCCACCCATCATATTTTCGAGCTTTTGATCTTGCTGCATATAACCTTTGGTGCGCCAGGGCTGATCAGTTTTTGGATACCAATCGCCGCAAAGAAAGGTGGAAACCGTCACCGCTTCTGGGGCCGTGTGTTCACGATATCGATGTTGATCACCGCCAGCGCGGCAGTTGGCATGGCGACGATGAGCCTTTTTGCGCCTATGGAGACCCATCCACATCTCGTCGATCATCCCCAGTTTTCCGATCCGGCGCTTGTGCGCGGCATTTTCGGCTGGATGATGCTCTATTTGGCAATTTTGACGATCAATCTTGCCTGGTATGGGTGGAAATGTATTACCAACCGATCTGACCATTCGCGCAACCGTGGACCTATAAATCTTGGCCTTCAAGTTATTCTCGCGATCGCCTCTCTGGCTTGCGCGGTGCAGGGGGTGCGGATTGGTCAATTTATGATGGTGGGCATGTCCACAATCGGATTTGCAACTGTCGCAACAAACCTCTGGTTCATTTTCAAGACCACGCCCGGACCGGTCGATTGGCTTTTGGAGCATATTAAAGGGATCGTTGGCACCGGTATTTCGGTTTATACTGCCTTCTTTGCGTTTGGTGCTGTTCGGTTGGTGCCTGAGATTGTATTGACGCCGGCGCTTTGGTCCGTTCCCTTGGCCACGGGCCTTGGATTGATCTTCTACCACCGGGACAAGGTGCGAAAACGCATGAAACGTCCCGCATCCTTGAAAAAGACAGGTTCCGCACAGGCTGTTGGTTTGGCGAAGTAAGCAGCCGCGCTTAAGCCACCGCACGGGCAAGCGCGCACTGCGACCACACCTCTGACAAGGCATCAATCAATCTATCGATATCGCCATCGCTATGGACCGGAGAGGGGGTCAGGCGGAGCCGCTCTGTCCCCTTCGGCACGGTTGGATAATTGATTGGCTGAACATAAATGCCATGATTTTCCATCAGCCAGTCGGTGATCATTTTACATTTGACAGGATTGCCAACCATTACGGGCACAATGTGGCTTGGGTTCTCCAGGGTCGGGATGCCGATATCACGCAAACGCATGCGGACCTTGGCGACCTGGCGGCGCTGGCGCATGCGTTCAAAATCGCTCGATTTCAGGTGCTTTATGCTCGCAAGGGCACCGGCAGCGACCGCGGGCGGCAAAGCTGTTGTGAAAATGAAACCAGAGGCAAAACTGCGGATGAAATCGCAAAGATCTTCGGAGGCAGCAATATAGCCGCCCAGAACGCCATAGGCTTTGGCAAG
>JBCBAO010000061.1:0-11695 GCA_038532405.1 Pseudomonadota bacterium
TGAACACGGTGCTCTTCGAGGGTGCCGTGTTCAGGCCAAGATTGGCAGCTGCATAGGCCGTGGATAGCCCGGCGGACCCTGCACCAATTATGCAGATGTCGGCCTTGATTTCGCGTTTCTTGCCGGTTGCTGTGGTTGGTGTCGGTATTTGTGTGGCGCTGTCAGCCATATTGGTCTCCGAAGTTCGAGCGGAAAGTGTTGCGCTGGTCATTGCTCCACAGCTCCTTCTGTAGCGGCCGCACCTTTTTTGAATACTTTTTTATAAACGACCGGGATCAGTGCCACGACGCCGAGGGCGATGAAGGCAGGCACGAAATTGCTCGCGAGCGTTCCGATGTTTACGTCCCCACCGGCCCGCAGCGTGTCTCCGACGGCAACGCCGATCCAGGTGTAAGCGAGTGTTCCTGGAATAATGCCAAAAAGAGTGGTGATGAAATAGTCGCGAAACTTTGCTCCAAGGATTGCCGGGGCTATGTTTACAACGGCAAACGGGAACGCTGGGATCAGCCGGAGCGCGAACATGTAAGAAAGGGCGTCCTCGTTAAAGCCGGCCTGCATTTTGTCGAGGAAAGGACCAACGATTGAGCGCAAAGTCTCGCCAAGCGATGTTTTGGCGACGATGAACAGCGCACATGCGCCAATGGTCGCTCCAAAAACGGTTCCCATCGTGCCGAAGGCCAGGCCAAACAATACCCCGCCCGAGATCGTCAAGAAGCTCGCGGGGACCATAAAGGCCGTCGCCGCTGCATAAACGAGCATATATGCGACAAGAACCAGGGCGAAATTGGCTGCGACTTGGCTGTCTAACCAGCCAATATTGGCCTGTATGGATTCAAGCGTGAGGTAATTGTGCCAGCCCTGTGAGATCGCAAGACCAAGCCCCGCAAGCACGAGGGCAAATGGCCAAAGGCCGGAAAGCCGTTTGGCGAGTGACGCGGGTTGTTTCGGCTCTTCAGTCATTGGGGGTACTGTATCGATAGACATGGTTTCTGTCCCTTGGTTCGTGTTCAAATTGGAGTGATCGGATTATGCGGTGTCGTTTAGCGACCAGTCATAGTCGTAGGATTTGATGTCCGGATTTTCATTGATCTGCGCAGCAAGCTCAGGCTCTGCGTATTCCAGCAAATGGGCAATGACGCCGGCTTCATTGCCGCCAAAGTCTTCTTTGAACCACTTGTAAATCGTGGACACTTCAAGCCGTCCGTCCCGGCGGATCGACACGCCGCGCGGGTGATTGATGTAAGCGCTGGCAGCGGCGGCGAGATCGTCTTGAAGGGTTGCGACTTCCCAAGCGGTTGATTTCAAATTGGGGCATCCAATTGAGGCGCAATTTACCGCATAGTGCGTGCGGGGCTCGCTCCAGTCCTTGCGCAGTACCTCATGCTCGATATCGTTGAGTGAAATCTCGCGGCCACCGACATTGGTTTTAACCTTCTTCCAGGGGCCGACGATGTAGCCGGAGCGTATGGATTTCACGGGGAAGCGGCCAACAATATGTTGGACCGTGACCGCATTATACGCATTGACCCAGGTCACGTATTGCTCGTCTCGCGAGAGTGAGGCCATGTCGATCGCAGCAAAACCGTCAATATAAGTGTTGAGCGCTGCGAGGTCTGCAGAGTTTGCTTTAAGCCCTGCATAATCGAACCGGTTCACCCCATCGGCATTTGGTTTCACATAGGCGGACAGAATGGCCGACCATGCGGCATGTGCCTCAGTTGGTGCGATGGCTTCGACGCCGTCTGTGGTGTCAGCGCTTGCCACAAAGCTAGCTGGGGCGCTGAACATGGCCAAAGCAGCAAGGGCAGTAAGAGTTGGTTTCAACATGTCCACAACGTCCTTTGTCTTCAATCGTGAGGCGGGTATAACAGAGCTTATTGACAAGCGCCCGTCACGAGCCATGCCGGATCGGTCAAACACCTGTGAGGATTCCGAGATCATCGCTTGACGATCTCGTCAGCACGCTGTACCGACGCGGTTCGAAATTTTCCGATCTGATTGTCGAGGCTCTGCCGATGAAACGTACATTCCAGCCAAGTCGCCTAAAGCGTGCCCGCCGCCATGGATTCCGTGCTCGGATGTCAGACCGCAATGGCCGCAGAGTGCTCGCACGCCGCCGTGCCAAAGGGCGCAAGCGCTTATCAGCATAAAGCCGGTCGGTTCCTTCCAGCCGATGATCCCCTCCATGCAGGGCATAAAAACACTTAAACAACGCTCTGAATATGTGTTTGTTCGCCATGGTGACCATGAGCGCCGTCGGACCGTTGTGATTCAGGCGCGGAACAGACCAGACAGCGAGGTTTTGCGTGCCGGATTTACGGCGACCCGCAAGATCGGGAACGCCGTCGTGCGCAACCGTGCCAAACGCCGCCTTCGTGCTGCCGCGCGCCAGTGTCTTCCACAATTCGGTGTCCCTGGCGCGGACTATGTTTTTATTGCCCGGCGCGACACCGCTGAGATTGCGTGGACGCGTTTGCTTGACGATATGGAATCGGCACTGTTAAGCCTCGCAGGCCAGCTGGGCGCAGCACACTCGCCCGCTTAATAACAGACCCTTATCCGACGCCTAGGACACGTGCCCATGGAACAGCAGGACCAGCGCAACTTCATCATTTTTATCGTGGTGGCTGTGCTCTTCATGCTTGCATACCAGACATTCATTATCGAACCGGATGTCCAGCGTCGGCAAGCTGCACAGGAGCAAGCCCGCGTGGAGCGCGAGGCCCAGGCAGCCATTGCCCCGCCGGTCGAACGCGTTGAAACGGTCGATGAAGCGCTGGCTCAGGCTCCGCGGGTGGTTTTCGATGGGCCAGGTGTTGACGGTTCCATCCGTCTAAAAGGGGCTGTCATCGATGATCTCAGCATTCGAGATCACTATCAGACCGTTGCGCAGGCCGAGGAAATTCGCCTGTTCCGGCCGGAAGCGAGCGATAATGGCTACTATGCCTCCTGGTTCTGGTTAAACGAACAAGGCACGCCGATAATGGATCTTACGGCGGATTGGACACTTATAGAGGGTAATGAACTGACGCCCGCCACGCCGATCACACTGCGATACCAAGGCGATGGTGTTCAGGTGGACCGGACCATCGCGCTTGATGACCACTTCATGTTCACGCTCACCGACACGGTTACAAACACGAGCGGTCGCCAGCGCCTGCTGCGCCCATATGGTGCCATCCGGCGCCATGGCGATTGGAAAGCATTTCTCGATGCGACAACCCTGAATGCGACCCGCGATCGCGGCCTTGTACACCAGGGACTGGTCGGGATTATGTCCGGTGACCTTGTCAAAAAAAGCTACCAAAAGCTGACCAAAAATGAGGGTGTGTCGGAAACCAGTGCCGCGGGCGGATGGATTGGCCTGACGGACAAATACTGGATGGGAGCGCTAGTGCCCCAGCAAGACCTCGAATTTGCCACAAGTTTTGATCGACGCGCACGCGTTGATGGGGCCGTGATGGAGGTCAGAACTGTGGGGACAGAACTGGTCATTCCGCCTGGCCAGTCGGTTGTTGCGACCAATCGGGTTTTTGCCGGCGCGAAAGAGCTTGCCGTCCTCAGGGATTATAAGGACGAGTTGGGGTTACCTCGCTTCGACGATGCCATCGACTGGGGCATCCTCTATTTCCTGACCAAGCCATTCTTCTCCGCGCTCCTTTGGCTGAAGGCCCAAATCGGCTCATTCGGGCTCGCTATCCTTGCCTTCACGGTGATCGTGAAGCTTGTGCTCTTCCCGCTTTATAACCGGTCCTATGCAGCCATGGCGCGGTTGAAAAAACTGCAGGAGCCGATGAAGGAGATCAATGAGCGCTTTGCCGCCGACCCGCAGCGTAAGCAGCAGGAGATCCTGAAACTCTACAAGCAGGAGAAAGCAAACCCTGTTGCAGGCTGTCTACCGATTCTGGCGACAATGCCCGTCTTCTTCGCGCTCTATAAACTCCTGTTCGTTACGATAGAAATGCGCCACGAATCCTTCCTGTGGCTGAACGATCTCTCTGCGCCTGACCCAACGGCGATCGGCAATCTCTTTGGTTTGCTGCCCTGGGCCGCCGAGACCGTGAAATCGGTGCCTGCCATCGGAATTGTCATCGGTATCGGTGTTTTGCCGATCCTCTATGGCATCACCATGCTTGGCATACAGTCCCTGTCGCCTCCACCCGCAGATCCGATGCAAAAGCGCATTATGATGCTTCTGCCCGTTGTTTTCATGTTTGTTTTTGGCGGCCTTGCGGGTGGGCTCGTCATGTACTGGGTTTGGAACAACATACTTACGCTTGGCCAACAATACGTAATTATGCGCCGCCAGGGGGTCGAGACGGAATTCGACAAATTCATCGCGAAGAGGTTCGGAAAAGGCGCAAGTGAGGCGTGACCCAGGAGCCTTTGTTTGGCATCGATGACCGCGAGGCCGGACGGCGTCTATGTGCAGGGCCTGTGTCCTTCGTGATCGGCTGCGCACGGCTTAACCAATTGCCACCTGGCGATCGCCCCGAGATTGCCTTTGCTGGGCGATCCAATGTTGGCAAATCTTCCCTCGTTAATGCGCTCCTCGGGCGAAACAAATTGGCCAGATCATCCGCTGAGCCTGGCCGCACGCGCGAGCTTAATTATTTCGATCTGGGGGAGGGGCGTCTCTGGTTGGTAGATTTGCCTGGCTATGGCTATGCCAAAGTTTCAAGGACCCAGGCCGAGGCCTGGATGAAGCTGACCCGCAGCTATCTGCGTGGGCGCGCGAATTTACGGCGGGTCTTTCTGCTGATCGACAGTCGCCGTGGGTTGATGTCTCCGGATTTGGAGATGATGGATATGTTGGACAATGCAGCGGTGATCTATCAGATCGTGCTGACCAAAGCAGATAAACTGAAGTCCGCACAGCATGGCTTGATGCTCGACAAAACGCGCGCCGCATTAAAACAACGCCCGGCTGCACACCCCAATATACATCTGACATCCTCCGAAAAGATACTGGGCCTGGAAGATCTCCGGGCCGAGATTGCCGCTTTGGCCTGACCCCGAACCAGACTAAAACCCTCCCATGACCACGACGATTACCCTTGAGACCGCGCAGCATACGGCATTCACCCTGGCCGAGGCGCTGCCCTATATCCAGCGCTATGCTGGCCAGACAATTGTCATCAAGTTTGGCGGCCATGCCATGGTTGATGATGACCTGTCTGGCCGGTTCGCCCGCGATATTGTCCTTCTCAAACATCTTGGAATTAATCCGGTTGTTGTCCATGGCGGCGGCCCCCAGATCGGTCAATTGCTAGAGCGCCTTGGCATTGCTTCCCGCTTCGAGGACGGCCTTCGGGTGACAGATGAAGCAACCATGGAAGTTGTTGAGATGGTCCTTTCCGGAGCGATCAACAAAACCATTGTTCGCGCAATCAATGCTGCGGGTGGCCGAGCCGTTGGTCTATCCGGTTCAGATGCATCTCTCCTGAAGGCGACGAAGGCAGAGCGGCGCAGGCGTGACCCCGACAGTCACATTGAGAAACTGATTGATCTTGGCTTTGTTGGCGAGCCCGCTGGCGTTGATCCGGACCTTTTAAATGTGCTCGCCGAGGGCGAGGGCGGTTTTATTCCGGTGGTTGCCCCGGTTGGCATCGGTCCAAAGGGCAGTCGGTACAACATCAATGCCGATAGCGCCGCTGGAGCTTTTGCATCGGCTCTAAATGCGACCCGTTTGCTGCTTTTGACTGATGTGGCGGGGGTCAAAGACAAGTCGGGTCGGATATTGAGGGAGATTGCAAGAGACGCTGTCCCGGAGCTGATTGCGGATGGTACGGCTGCAGGTGGTATGATCCCGAAACTTGAAACAGCAGCCAAGGCTGTGACAGATGGTGTCGGGGCGGCTGTCATTCTGGACGGGCGTGCACCCCACGCCTTGCTAATGGAGCTGTTTACAGAACATGGTGCCGGCACGCTTATTTCGTAGTTTTCTCGTCGTTTTGTGTTTGATTGTCGGTGCTGCGGGACCGTCTGCGCTGGCGCAAGCCAATTCCGGTTGGTCCGTTTGCAATGAAACAAGCTATATTGTGAAAGTCGCAACTGGTCGGCCAGAAGGGGCCGGCACGGTTGTGAATGGCTGGACGAAAATACGCCCAGGCAGTTGCGGACCGGTTTTGCAATCGCCTTTGACGCCGGGGGCCCATTTTCTCTATGCGGAATCCTCGGAGGCTCACCGGGGCGGGCGCAAATCCTGGCAGGGGGCGGAAACGCTTTGCGTCGAGAGCAGCGTCAACTTCTCAATTGAAAGCCCCGATGACTGTTCGGAGATGGGGCTTGATGAACGGACCTTTCGCCCAGTTATTGTTGAGCGAAGATCGCGGTGGCGCAATACTATTCGCGAAACAAACCGATACTCACTCAGCCGCGCCCGCGCCGCAGGTGTCCAGCGTTTGATGAGCGATGCGGGTGTTTATTCCGGAGCCATTGATGGCGAGATCGGGCCCAGAACGCGCGGTGCAATAAGGGAGTTTCTTGCCGAGCGAAACCTGGCGGCAGACACAAGCGATGATGATCTGATCGATATTCTCGAACAGGTCTCCCTGGATCGGTCGCGGAATGTCGGGCTTACCCTTTGTAACCGCACGGATGGGCGCGTCTGGTCTGCCATCGGTCGGCGCAAGGGCGATGGTTGGGAAAGCCGCGGCTGGTGGCTGCTGGAAGCGGGGGGCTGCGCCCGGGTCATTGATGAACCGCTTCTTCAGACCGAACACTTTGTTTTCGGCGAGCTTGAGGATCCGGACGGCGGTCCGCCGCGGACGCTATTGCGGGGCTCGGACGTGTTCTGCATCGCCCGGTCTAAATTCGTGATATCCGGGCGTGAAGATTGTGGCTCATCGGCCTATCGCAACGCACTGTTCGCGGCGACAACAGCGCCGACGGATCGAAAACTGGTTTACGAGTTTTTTGAGCGGGATTTCGGGTCACCAGATGCCGGATAGGTTGAAGGGGTGCCGTGATTGGGTGTTTGATCTCGATAACACTTTGTATCCGTCATCCTGCGATTTGTTTGCTGAAATCGATGTGCGCATGACTGATTTCGTTGCGAATTTTTTGTCGCTCCACCCGGATGAGGCCCGCGCTCTACAGAAACAATATTATGCAGACCATGGCACCACGTTGAAGGGCATGATGGTCAATCATGGCATGAGCCCCGATGCATTTCTGGCCTATGTGCACGATATCGACCATTCACCCTTGCCTGTATCTGCGCGGTTGCGCGTGGCCTTGCAGGCTTTGCCGGGGCGGAAATTCGTTTTTACCAATGGATCCCTCGGCCACGCCACCGGGGTAACCCGCGCCATGCAAATCCACGATGTGTTTGACGGCTTTTTTGGTATCGAGGATGCCCTCTTCCAGCCAAAACCCCACAATGAGGCCTTCGATAGATTTGTCGCCGCCCATGGTGTTAACCCTGAAAATGCAGTCTTTTTTGAAGACCTTTCGCGAAATCTCGCGCCGGCTTGGCGCATGGGGTTTGCGACTGTTCTTGTGCAGTCCGACAAGGATTGGCGCGATGAGCCCGATGGGGTGCGCCCGGCCAGGGCAGGCGATGAGGTGCCGGACCATGTCGACTATGTCATTGATGATCTCACGGATTTTCTTGAGCAAGTTATCGCGTGATCAGCGGACCCGGCCCTTGCTCCTGCGAGGGGAACGCGGTTAAAGGCGGGCGTCCTCACTATCCCCTTATCGGAGCGTTCCCCCATGACAAAAGACCTAGCCTCCACGATCGATAAAGCGTGGGAAAACAGGGGGGATTTGTCGACGGCGACGACCGGAGAGGTTCGTGAGGCCGTCTCTGAAACCCTAACCCTGTTAGATGGGGGACAAGTCCGCGTGGCTGAGCCCGACGGCGCAGGGGGCTGGCAGGTCAATCAATGGCTAAAAAAGGCCGTCCTTCTTTCCTTCCGGCTAAATGAAAATGTCCTGATGGATGGCGGGCCAGGCGTTGATGGGCGGTGGTTTGACAAGGTTCCCTCCAAGTTTGAGGGGTGGGGTGAAGATGAGTTCAAAGCCGCTGGGTTCCGCGCCGTTCCACCGGCGACCGTGCGGCGCGGATCATATATCGCGCCGGGCGCGGTGCTGATGCCATCTTTCGTGAATATTGGGGCTTATGTCGGTGCCGGCACCATGGTGGATACCTGGGCGACCGTCGGATCTTGCGCCCAGATTGGGGCAAACGTGCACCTTTCCGGCGGGACAGGGATCGGCGGTGTCCTGGAACCCCTTCAAGCAAACCCTGTTATTATTGAGGACAATTGCTTTATCGGCGCGCGTGCCGAGGTTGCAGAGGGTGTTATTGTGCGCGAAGGCAGCGTCATCGCCATGGGCGTATTCCTGTCGCAATCGACAAAAATCGTTGATCGCCAGACCGGTGAAATCCGCTATGGCGAAGTTCCACCCTATTCAGTCGTGGTGCCCGGCACCTTGGCGGGACCGAATGGTGGGCCGAGCCTTGCTGCCGCAATTATCATCAAGACCGTGGATGAGCGCACCCGCTCCAAGACCGGAATCAACGACCTTCTAAGGGATTAGGTCGCCATGGCCGGAGATAAACTTATCAAGGATCAACCTGCCGAGATGCCATCGGAAGGCGGGCCGCTTGTTGATTATGCCGGAAAACGCCCCCCGGCACCGGACTGGTTTGAGGAGGCAGTTTCTGCGCGTTACGAGACTGAGTTCATCGAGGTCAACGGGGCCAAGATCCACTATCAATCCTGGGGTGATCCCTCTGCGCCGGGGTTGCTTTTGACCCATGGAAACGGAGCCCACGCCCATTGGTGGGATTTCATCGCCCCCTATTTCTCAAATAACTATAATGTCGTCGCAGTCACATTCTCCGGTATGGGCGATAGCGACTGGCGGGATGGGTATGATTTGAAAGCGTTTTCCGCAGAGCAACTCGCGGTCGCCGAAGCCACAGGCATGTTCGCCCATGCGCAGAAACCAATCATCGTCGCCCACAGTTTCGGTGGCTTCGTGACATTGAATACGGGTGCAGAATATGGCGATCGATTTGCCGGCATGGTGATCGTTGACAGTCCGGTTAATCCGCCTGACCGGGAGCACCGCGGTCCGCCGCGTTCTGACCGGCCAAATAAGATTTATCCAAGCTTGGAGGCCGCCCTTGGCCGGTTCCGCCTCGCCCCGCCTCAACCTTGCGAGAACCATTTCGCCATGGACTATATCGCCCGTTGGAGCTTGAAAAAGGTGTCTGATAAAACGGGTAAGGAAGGGTGGACGTGGAAGTTCGATCCGTCCATCTGGCAGCGCTTTGAAATGTTGGGCAAGCCGGCGGATATGTTGCGGGCGATTACCTGCCGCCTCGCCATCATCCGCGGCGAGGAGAGTGCGCTTATGCCGGACGATGTCGGTGATTATATGCAGGAGCTACTTGGCCACCAGGTGCCCTATGTATCGATCCCCCATGCCCGCCACCATGTTATGCTGGACCAACCCCTCGCCTTTGTGTCCGCCCTGCGGATGATGCTTGCCGAATGGACGCATTCTTCCCCGGATCGGGGTGGCTAAAAAGTCTAAACTGGGATCCCAGTTTTCGTTTTGGGGCTGACTGGGACTTTTTTGTGGGATAAAGGCGACCTTTTTTTGCAGCCGCCCAGACATTCTAAAAAAATCTATCCGACATCGGTGCACTCCAGCCTAGTCTGTGGCCTATTGTTATTCAGACCGGTTTGGTGGGAAATGGCTTACAGTAAACAAACGGCCTTCCAGCGCGGGGCGGGAAGGCCGGGGGATACGGGCATTCTGCCCGGCAAGCGAGCAGGCTCGCCTAGCCGTTCGGGCTTGAAGTCAAAGCGGTGGTCGCCGGCCGGTTGCTGGCCACGGTGCAGCAGCGCACGCGCATTTCCAGAACCCGGTCGTGGAAGCGGCATTTCTCATCGTCGATTTCGCGAAGGATGGAGGGCCCGCCAGCGCGGTAGGTGTAGCGTGTCTGGGCGCAGCTCATCAGTGTGAAATTTGCTGGGCAGCTGCCGATATTGGTCTGCTGGATTGTTTTGGTTTCGCAATAGAGGTCGTCAACCGCATTCAATGCAGCATCGGCGCGGGTCATGGCGGCGTTGGCTGTCGATTGCGCCGATGCAGCAGCGGCAGCGGCACCGTCGGCAATTGAACGTGCCTCTGACAATTTCAGGTCGGTTTCGGCGAGGGCTGTGCGTGTGCCGTCGATTTCAACGTTCAGCTGGCAAACACCTTCTTGGGCATTTTCAGCGTTCGCACAATATTGGGCAACGGTCTGGTCGCCCAAACCTGTTTCACAGGCCGCGAGCGTGGCTGCAAGGCCAATACCCGCCAGAAATGTTGAGATGCGCATGATCGAGCCTCATTCATAATTTGTTAACCGGACCGTATAGGCCCTAAAAAAAGCTCGTCAATGCACCTCTCGTGCCAGACGAATCGCCACAATTTGCCTTATTTTACGAGGCGGGTCTCGGGGAAGGTCGCGCGCCAGCCAAACCAAAAGGCCCTGTGATAGGGCAGGCGGGCAAGGGCGCGTCCGTCTTCGGCGAGGAGTTGGCTTTCCGTCAGGGTCCAGACGGTTCCATCTGCATCGGTCGCGCTGGCATCGCCATCATAGGAAACAAAGCGGACATTCTCTGGATCGTAGACGCGGTTCGCGCCGCTCGCATCGGTCAGGACGATCAGTTTCTGGGGGCCGACCTGGTCTTCATAGACCGGGTTTTGCGACAGGAAGTCTGTATCGATGGCAAGCTGCTCCCCGGGTGCCCCGGCGAAGCGGAGGGCGAGCACCTCTTGTTTGTTTTTCAGGCGTTCATCCCGAAAGGGCGTGTTGAACATCAGCCGGTCGGTGGAGAAATAGTCATTATAGGCAACGCCCTCGCCATAGTCCCGCCGGTGTCCGGTTTTGAGCGAGAGGACCTGTGTGTCGGGGTGGCGGCGTTTCCACTCCCCCCAGCTTGTGGTGACGACGGACAAATGCTCCAGTTTTATCCCTTTCCCGACGAGGGGGCCGATGACCGGTTCGCCGAGGATCGTATTCCAGAGGGATTGGGTTTCCGCATCGTACATCAATTTGTTGGATCGGTAGAGAAACCCCGACGTGCCGAGGGTGTGGGCGGTGCCGTCAAATGTCGTTTTATAAGGAATGACCGTGCCGCACAGGGTGCAGTAGACGCCGGCAATCTCAACGCCGCCGACCGTGTCCACGAACATTTCGTGCCAGGCGAGGATGCGTTTGGGATAGGCCCGGGCATCGCCGCTAATCTCGATTCCAAAAACAATGTTGTCGTCATTGAGATAGTCCGCTTCGCCCGCTGAGATCATATCGGGGCCGCGCAAGGGTGGGATGCCGTCCTGAACGACGCCGCCCCAGCGCACTTCATCAAGGCGGATACGCGCCGTTTCCTGGCGGTCGCGGAAATAGGTTTCGAAGCGGGGGTCGATCTGGCGGTAGAGGTCTGCCTTGAAGGCGGCATAGTCTGCGGTTTGCTGGGCGGGCTGGTTCCACCACCATTCATACCAGGCATTGGTATCCTGCCCGAGGGTTTCGCCGGTTTGGCGTGCCAGTGTTTCGAAGGCAGCGGTTTCTGTGTGGATGCTGGCTGAGAAGCTGGCGAGTTCAAGCACAAAGGGGATGTAGGCCGGGCTCCAACTCGCATTGATTTCGTCAAACCGTGCGGCGATCTGATCCCAGTCGCGG
>JBCBAO010000062.1:0-11641 GCA_038532405.1 Pseudomonadota bacterium
ACCACTATCTGTACGCCATTATCAGTGACAATTTCGTCCAGCATTTCGGGGGTGTCGGCATAGTCCATAACGTATTCCATGCCAGCGCAGCCGCCATTCTTCACGCCTACACGCAGAAATCCCGCCTCTTTTTCGGACATGATCTCCCGAATGCGATCTGCCGCAGCATCGCTCAAGGTAACAATTTTAGGTCGCGGTCGTCTTGCCATTATAGAGATGTAAGCGTTGCCGCCCTCCCTTTCAATTAGAGCATATTCAGCGCCAGGCGCGCTTCATCCGACATGCGGGATGGATCCCAGGGTGGGTCGAAGGTCAGGCGGACCTCAACAGCTTCCACACCCTCAACCGTTTTCGCCGCCGTTTCTATCCAGCCAGGCATATCACCGGCCACAGGACAGCCAGGAGCTGTCAGCGTCATATCGATATCAACTTTACGCTCATCATCGATATCGACTTTGTAGATCAGCCCAAGCTCATAAATATCGACAGGTATTTCAGGGTCATAGACGGACTTGAACGCAGCAATCAAGTCATCTGTAATCCGGTTTAACTCGGCCTGCGGGATTGCCGAACCGGTCTCAACCGGGGCGGAATCAGACGCCAATTCGAGCGTATCATGTTGTCCAAGGTCGTCAGTCATATTCAAACCTATACCAGCATATCCCGTGCCCGGCCGAGGGCCTCTAGAAAACGATCAACATCTTGTACGGTATTATAGATGCCGAAACTAGCCCGTGCCGTTGCACTCACACCCATATGGGTCATTAGCGGCTGCGCGCAATGGTGGCCTGCACGTACAGCAACGCCGTATCGGTCAACTATCTGTGCGATATCGTGCGGATGGGCTCCCTCCAATGAAAAAGAGAGCACAGCCCCTTTATCGGCCGTTTCACCGTGAATTCGGATGCCGTTCACCTGTCCAAGCGCATCGGCTGCGCGCGCATACAGTGCCGATTCGTGGAGATGGACGGCTTCCAGGTCAAAGGCCTCAAACCAGCGAATCGCCGCGCCGAGGCCAATGGCCTCCAAGATCGGAGGGGTTCCAGCCTCAAATTTGTGGGGCGGAGCATTGTAGGTGATCCTGTCCCGCTCGACGGTTTCGATCATCTCGCCGCCGCCTTGATAGGGCCTTAGACGCTCAAGCGCTTCGGATGTGCCAAAGAGTGCCCCAATGCCCGACGGTCCATAGAGTTTATGTCCAGAGAAAACGTAGAAATCGCAACCAAGCGCTTGCACATCCACGTCTAAATGTATCGCCGCCTGGCACCCATCGAACAATGTCAGCGCGCCATGGGCCTTTCCAAGGCCTACAATTCGCCGGGCATCGGTGACGGTGCCAAGAACATTGGACATATGGGTCATAGCGATAAGCCGTGTCTTTGGGCTGATCGCAGCCTCCAGAGCCGCCATGTCCAGCGCCCCATCCGGGGTAACATCCACCCATTTCAAAACAGCACCGTGGCGCTCCCTTAGGAAATGCCAGGGTACGATATTAGAATGGTGTTCCATGATCGACAAAACGATCTCATCGCCAGGCTGAATATCCGCTGCAAGCCCCGAGGCGACAAGATTGATTGCCTCAGTTGCACCTTTGGTGAAAACGATCGTATCCGTCGAGGGTGCATTCAAAAAGCGTCGCACATCTTCGCGCGCTGCCTCAAAAGCTTCAGTCGTTTCATTCGCTAGCGTATGCAATCCACGGTGTACGTTCGCATAAGCGGTCCGCGCCTGGTCGGCCATGGCATCGATCACGGCGTTCGGTTTTTGCGCACTGGCCGCACTGTCAAGATAAACCAGCGGCTTTCCGTTCACCTCACGGGATAGGATCGGAAATTCGGCACGAATGGCCTCAATATCGAGAGAGCGAGTTGTCATAGGCCCCATATGGGGTGAATTGCCAATAAAGTCGATGCGGCGGTCTGACGACTTAGTGGTTCAGCCAGCCATGGGCCGCGACCAACAAGACATCCCGGGCGGCGTCATCAGCACTCTCCAAGGCATCAGCAATGAATGCTTCAGTCAAAAGCGCTTTTGCCATGGCCTCTGGAATACCGCGTTGACGCAGATAAAATAGCTGCTCACCGTCCAATGCGCCACATGTATTCCCATGGGCACAAGCGACATCGTCGGCATAAATCTCCAGCTCCGGTTTGGCATTCACCACCGCACCGTCCTCCAATAGCAGCGCATTGTGCTGCATATCGGCGTCCGTTTGCTGGCCAACATTGCGGGGGACGTGGAATTTCCCCTGGAATACGCCGGTGCCGCCCTCAAGGACTGCCCCTTTTGTGCGCTGCTTGGTGATACAGGCCCGCGCTCCATGGCGTACGTGACTGGTAAAATCGATATGGTGGTCAGCCGCGGCAAGATAGGCCCCATTTAAGACGGCCTCTGCCCCCTCGCCCTGGTGAGTGACACGCGTCTCGATCCGGGCAATATCTCCCCCGAAGGCAAGCGCGGTTTGAACATAGCGCGCGTCAGCATCAAGGTGCACCTCAGCCGTTATTGCAGCCGCTTCCCCCTTGGAGGCAGGTTGCGCCAGCGTACGATGAAGGCTTGCACCTTCCAGCAACCCGAAAGACGTCAAGGACGCCGTCAAGCTGGCACCCCCAAGATGGCTTTCGAGGATATCGACAGATGCACCCGGACGGACAATAAAAACGGCCCGCGCAAAACTCGCTTCGCCAGATGCAACATAGACGAGGCGAACCGTTTCTGCGACGGCCTCTGTTACCTCAAACAGAACCGTTTCCGCAGCAAGTGCTGCCGTCATTGCGCCAAGAGGGATATCCTCAGCGGCGGCAAAGGCCTGCCCTTCGGTTTTTACAAAGGCACGGATCCCATTCGGCAGGTCTTCAATGCCGTCGATCCGACCGTTGCGAAAGACCAGAACAGACCCGCCAAGCTCCTTGAAAGGATCTTCTCGTGCAACATGGCTCGATCTTTCCAGCTTGGTGAGGGCCTTCTTGAAATCCGTCCACTTGAACGCTTCCATGCGCCGATGTGGCAGACCGCTTTTGGCAAATGCCGTAAACGCACGCTCTCGCCTCGCATCTTCGTCAAACGCCCCGTATCGCACGGCGAGTTCAAGCTCGGCGGCCGTCGGGTTCTTTATCAAATCACGCAGAGCCGTTGTCACGCTGCCTCTCCAAGGACCCCGTCATACCCCTCTTTCTCCAACCGCAAGGCAAGCTCGGGTCCGCCGGTCTTGATAATCCGGCCATCTGCCAGAACATGCACCTTGTCTGGTTGAATATGGTCGAGCAGGCGCTGATAGTGGGTAATCACCAACATGCCGCGGCCTGGATCCCGCAAAGCATTCACACCGTCGGAGACGGTCTTCAGTGCATCAATATCCAGCCCGGAATCGGTTTCATCAAGGATCAGGAACCGCGGTTCCAGCATCATCATCTGAAAAATTTCCAGCCGCTTCTTCTCACCGCCGGAAAATCCGACATTTAAGGGTCGCTTGAGTTGATCGCTCGATAGGTTCAGCACCTTTCCGATCTCGCGGGCTTTTTTGATGAAATCCGGCGCAGAGATCTCGTCCTCGCCGCGCTGTTTGCGCTGGGCATTCATGGCGGTCCGTACAAACGTCATGACAGGAACGCCAGGTATCTCAACGGGATATTGGAAGGACAGGAACAATCCCATTGCGGCGCGCGCCTCTGGGTCAAGCTCCAGAATATCCTCGCCATCGAAGTGTGCTTCCCCGTCCGTAACCTCATACCCATCCTTACCGGTCAGGATGTAAGACAAGGTCGATTTGCCCGCCCCATTCGGGCCCATAATGGCGTGCACTTCACCTGCGGGGACTTCCAGCGATAGCCCCTTGATAATCGGTTTGGCCTCTTCAGCCTCGCCCACGGTGGCGGAAAGATCGGTCAGCTTCAACATAGGGCGGCATATGGGGCAGATTTGCAGGGATTGGAAGGGTTCTCAGCTGTTTAAAGCGCTTCAAGTTTGTATACTGCTTTATCCGAAATCAGGGGCACGTCTTTGACAACGGATCGCGGGCTAACATCTCTAGGCCGCGCTGACCTCCACCAGCACATCATAATGGGCATAGTTTTGCGCCGTCTCGCTGTATTGATTATGCGTGAGTATATACGGATCGCCTTCGATGAATTGTTCCGTCCAGTGCCCCTCTGAAATCAAGACCGCACCCGGGCGAATGGCGTCGTCAACCTTACACTTGATCTTCAGTGTGCCGCGGTCGTTTTGCACTTGGGAAATCGCCCCATCCACCAAATTCCGCTTTGCCGCGTCCTGAGGGCTAATGCGCATGACTGGCTCTGGCTCGCGCGCGAGGATTGAGGGCATATTAGCAAATGTGGAGTGGATCCGATAGCGGCTGTGCGCCGATAACAGTACCAGCGGGTATTTCTTGAACAGAGGGTTCTTCGGGGACGCTTCAATCGGTTCGCGGTATACTGGCAATTCAGATCCGTAGGACGCTTGGTCCGGCTTGTAGAATTCAACCCGTCCGCTGGCCGTGGGGAATGTCCGGTCCGCAAACCCGTACCAAGGCTCGGTACGTTTGTGGACGTCGATGACTTCTTCTTCCAGCAGCCGTTCAACCGTTACGTCAGCCATTTTCGGATGATCAACGTCCAGCATTTTGGCAATGTAGTGTTCGGGCGTACCGTTAAAGTGCTCACCATGGCCCATCGCTTCGGCAAGAAGGGCGAAAATCTCAAAGTCCGACTTGGCTTCGCCTACCGGGTCGACCATGCGCTGCTGCAACTGAAGGATGGAATCGACCACGATGTCGGTCCGCTCGAAGATCGTACAGGCCGGCAGCACCAAATCGGCCTGCTTTGCCGTGTCTGTCATGAAATGATCAATGACGACGAGATAATCCAGATTGGGAATATAGTCGGACAAAATATCTGTCCGCCCAGGTTTCAGCTGGTTAAACGGATTGCCTAGGCTGATGCACTCCATCTTGATAGGATAAGGCTTTCCAGTACGAACCGCTTTATCCGCATCCATCATCGTTAAGGCTCCACCCGGCGAGTGACCTTCAGGCGCATAGAATGCGCTGCCGCGCACAGGAACGGATGGCGGACTGTTGGAGAGGCTGACGCCGCCACCGGGAATGCCGATATTGCCCGATAGACAAGCGAGCGCAGCAATAGCGCGCGCCGTACAATCTGAATAAAACCAGCGATCAATGCCATAGCCCAGACGGATCGAAGCCGGTTTCGCGCCACCATACGCCTTGGCCAATGTTTCGATAACATCTTCCGATATGCCGGTAATGTCTGCTGCCACCGGCAGCGTATAGGCGCTGACCATGTCTTTGAAAGCATCAAAGACGGTGGTGTGCCCGTCCGGCGCCTTTAGCACGGGCGTTTGCGCGTCGTCCAATGCGACGGCTTTGCCTTGTGTGCTGCACCAGACTTTTTTGCCGTCATAACCCTCCAGGAGAAACGGCATATCCGTGTGATTTATGAGGAAGTCCTCGTCGATCAGCCCATGGATGATGAGATAGTTAGCGAGGGCATGCGCCAAAGCACCGTCTGTGCCGGGACGCAGCGAAATATGCTCATCGCACAGCCGCGCACTCTCGCTGTAAACCGGGTCGATGCAGATCAATTTGGTGCCGCTTTTCCGGGCGGCTTTGATGGGGAGATGGTCGACGCTGCGGGTCACCACGGGGTTGATGCCCCACAGGATCGAAATCTCCGAATTCGCCATATCAACGAATTGATGGCTGCCGGGCGCAAAATACGTATAGGCAGGCACACCAAACATATATTGGAGCCCCATAGGCACACCATAATCAATACCACTGGGAAGGCCTACCGTGCCGCCCGTAAGAGCAGCATAGCGCGATGCCGAACCGCGCGTCAGCAAGGCAAACGCTCCAGTATAGCTGGAGAACATGACCGAACGGCTGCCATATTTGTCGATGACGGCCTGCTGATTTTTGACGAACAGCTGAACCGCTTCGTCCCAACTTATCGCCTCCCACTGGCCGCTGCCGCGGGGGCCTGTACGTTTCAGCGGGGTCTGCAAACGGTCCGGATGGTATTGATAATCCAGCCGAGACGAGCCCAACATGCAGATACGCTTTTCAAGGCCAGCTTTGGGGTACTTTGCAGCACCGATCGCAGTGATGCGGCCATCCTCTATGGTGGCAGAGATCCCACATTTTGGATTTGCGTGGCAGTTTGGATCGCAGACGGTTCGTTTTACAGTCTTAACCATGTCAGCTCCAATGCAGTTGATTTGATCTCGCCAAGCTCGCAAACCAGATTAATGTGCGGCCACACAGCAATAACGTTGCATATGCGATTGACCGAACAGGCTGCGCTGCCATCGCCCCGAATAGCCCCACGCCATAAGTTACAATCCATAGCTTGGCGTTGTGTCTGTTTTGCACGACGTACGACCCGATCGCTGAAACCATAACTTACTTTAGATACTTTTGTCAGTTTTAGACTACATGTGTCTATAAACATCTAAAAGCGTTATTTTCGTTATAGTTCGAATATAGATGCGAATAAGATCAAGGCAATAAAGGTCTCATGTCCTTCGATCATCCAATGCGCAGCTTAATGCGCGCTAGCTTTCGTTCGATACGCTAGCATCTTTCGATGACCACGAAGCCTATAGATTGATCTTTATACCTAACAATTTCGATCGTCGAACAATGGTTCTGACCATCTCTACCTTTGGCATATTGCCAGTATAGCGTTCATGAGCAAAAAGGCGCGGTATCTGAACGAACGGATCAATTAGGGACGGCCGATAATGCCAGTTTATCCCGCTATCTTATGCATCAATGAGTCATCCGCGATCATGATTGGGTCACGCTGACCGCCATCGAAACATGCAAAAGGCGTTCGCAGTTGCCAGGCACCAATCCAACCATAGGTGAATTCGGGATCAGCGGGCACACACCCCAATCGCTGCCCAATGGCCTCAAGCATCAGTGCTTTAAACGCATCATCAGCCTCATAGGTCTGGCAACATGGCACTTTCACCAGAAGCTCGCCGCCCTCAATGAGGGCAGCAAATTCAAAGCCGCTATAGGTGAAGAGCGTGACAGTGTTGGAGAAACTATTTGGTAGCGGCTGCTTTGCCGTGGTGCATGCGACGGGCAACACAAATAAGAGCGATAGGAAAAATGCGCGACCAATCATCTCAAACAACCAAAACATCGAATTCGGCAACGGCAAACCGCTCTGCTAATAATAGCGTCATCGACGCATCAGCCCTTTAAAATTTCTTGTGCCGGTGGACAGGGATTTACCCCACACTCCCCTCCAAGCTCACCTCAAGCAGTTTCTGCGCCTCCACAGCAAACTCCATCGGCAATTCCTGCAGAACCTCGCGGACAAATCCATTAACGAGGAGCGCGACGGCCTCTTCCTCGCCAATGCCGCGCTGGCGGGCATAGAAAAGCTGGTCCTCTGAGAGTTTGGTGGTGGTCGCCTCGTGCTCCAATTGGGCGTCGGCCCGGCGATTTTCGACATAGGGCACCGTGTGGGCACCGCACCGACCGCCGATAAGGAGCGAGTCGCACTGGGTAAAGTTGCGCGCCGCCGCCGCTTTCTTGTTCACAGACACAAGCCCGCGATAGGTCGAGTTCGATTTACCGGCGGAAATGCCCTTGGAAATGACGCGGGATTTGGTCCGCTCGCCAAGGTGAATCATTTTTGTTCCGGTGTCGGCCTGCTGGCGGCCATTGGTAACGGCAATCGAGTAGAATTCGCCAACGCTATCATCGCCGCGCAGAATGCAGGATGGGTACTTCCAGGTGACCGCGGAGCCTGTTTCAACCTGTGTCCAGGAAATCTTGGACCTCGCGCCCCGGCAATCGCCCCGCTTCGTAACAAAATTATAGACGCCGCCTTTGCCGTCCTCATCCCCCGGCCACCAGTTCTGGACCGTAGAATATTTGATTTCGGCATCTTCCAGGGCAACCAGTTCAACCACTGCGGCATGCAGTTGGTTCTCGTCCCGCATCGGGGCCGTGCACCCTTCTAGATAGGAGACATAGGATCCCTTATCCGCAATAATCAGCGTGCGCTCGAACTGGCCAGTCCCCTCGGCATTCATGCGGAAATAGGTCGACAATTCCATTGGGCAGCGCACGCCGGGTGGAATATAAACGAAGGTTCCATCGGAAAAGACGGCACAATTCAGTGTCGCAAAGAAATTATCCGATTGGGGCACAACCGTGCCAAGATATTTCTGAACAAGCTCCGGGTGCTCGTGCACAGCTTCGGAGATCGACATAAAAATAACACCGGCCTTCTTTAGCTCATTCTGGAAAGTGGTCGCCACCGACACACTGTCGAATACCGCATCCACCGCAATACGGGGTGTTTCGCGCGCATCGGCTGCCGATTTTGCTGCCCCCTCGACGCCTAGTAAGACCTCCGCCTCTCTTAACGGAATGCCGAGCTTTTCATAAGTTTCGAGGATTTCCTTCGGCACATCGTCGATGGAATCATATTTCGCACCGGTTTTGGGGGCGGCGTAATAATAAGCGTCCTGGTAGTCGATTTCGGGGTAGTTCACCATCGCCCAGGTCGGCTCATCCATTGTCAGCCAGCGTTCATAGGCCTTAAGACGCCAATCGAGCATCCATTGCGGCTCTTCCTTCTTTTTCGAGATGAAGCGCACAATGTCTTCGTTAAGGCCCTTAGGGGCCATTTCCATTTCAATGTCGGTAACAAAGCCGGCCGAGTAGTTCTCCGCCTCCAGGGCCTTGGCTGCGTCCACGGTGCCTTGGTCGATGCCATCTTTAACGACGACTTCCTCACAATCATCCGCGTGTTCGTCAATGCCGCCACAGCACTCCATATCAGGCACTCCTCAACACATTTGCACGCGCTTTCGAAACAAGCCAGGCTTCGGCCGTCGCGTGGAAATCTCCAGGTACACTGCTCCACCCATAACTGGTGCGGATCGACGCGGATGCAAGCGCGTCAGATGCGCCCATGGCCGACAATACACCAGATCGCGTCACTTTGCCCGAAGAACACGCCGCCCCGGCGCTAACGCAAATTCCCGCCAGATCCATCGCCATAACCTGGGTCTCGCTACGAAATCCGGCCCACCCAAAGCATGACGTGTTCGGCAAACGGGCAGCATTGCCGCCAAAAACCGTTACACCGGCTTCCTCCATCAGCCGCACCTCCATGGCATCTCGATGGGGTGCCAGCGCTGCCATTTTGGCGAGATCACGCACGCTTGCCTCCGCCGCGGCCCCAAACCCGGCAATCCCCGCCAGGTTTTCAGTACCCGACCGAAGCGACTTTTCCTGGCCCCCGCCAAGCTGTATCGGCTTCAAAGGTGCCCCCGGACGCACCCAAAGCGCGCCGACACCTGCCGGCCCACCGCATTTGTGGGCAGAGAGCGCAAGATAGTCGACGCCGAGCATCAACACGTTCACCGGAATCTTACCGAGCCCCTGCACCGCGTCGCAATGCACAAGACCACCTGCGCCGCGTACAAGCGCCGCTGCCTCTGCCACGGGCTGGATCACGCCGGTCTCATTATTGGCGAGCATGAGCGCCAAGACAGGCAAACCATCGGCGTCGGAAAACCTATCAAGCGTCGTTTGCAGCGCGTCGAGATCAATCATCCCATCTGGTAAAACGGGGACTTTTTGAACGGGGATCCCAGTTTGGAATGCATGATCCCGCACTGCCGCGTGCTCAAGATCGCTGATAAGCAGTTTTGCCGGGCCCTTTAATTGCGCCGCCAGCCCGGTCAACGCGAGCGCATTCGCCTCCGTGCCACCGCTCGTGAACACGATATCCTGCGCCGACGCGCCTATCGCAGCCCCAATCTGCACTCGCGCCATCTCTAATGCGCGCCGTGCGTTGCGCCCCGCCTGGTGAACCGAAGATGGGTTTGCACCGATCTCCAGCGCCCCAAGCATAGCCTCCCGCGCTTCCGGGCGCAGCGGTGAGGTGGCGTTGTGATCGGCATATATCATGGGCGAGGTCTACCCCAGCTTAGGGGGCTTGTGCACAAAAACTTGCATTTTGCCGTCCATATCGCCTATGCCGCCAGCTTCAACTTAGAAAAGATATCCCACAAAGGGTGAATGCAATGGCCGAACTCATTATTCCGGGCCCCGCCGGGCGCATTGAAGCACGTTACACAGAACCTCCCATGGAAGGCGCACCGCTGGCGCTTATCCTCCATGCCCACCCCCAGGCAGGCGGCACGATGCAGGATCCGGTTGCCATTACGCTCTATCAAATGTTCGAGCGCCACGGCTTCGGTGTCCTGCGCTACAATTCACGGGGCGTTGGCCGGTCCCAAGGCGCATATGACGCCGGTGTCGGCGAATTGTCAGACGCCGCCTTCATCCTTGATTACATCGAAAACATGTCGGAAAGCCCGCGCTATGTATGGGTCGCGGGGTACTCTTTCGGCGCATGGATCACGCTTCAATTGCTGATGCGCCGGCCGGAAATTGATGGCTTTCTCGCCCTTTCGCCACCGGCCAATCATTATGACCTCTCTTTCCTCGCACCCTGCCCGGCCTCGGGTCTGATACTGTGCGGCGACAATGATGCGGTTTGTGCACCAAGCGATGTGGAGCGCGCTTTGACCAAGGTTCGGGTTCAAACCGGCGAAGTCATTGAGCGGGATGTTATTCCAGGCGCGAATCACTTCTACCAGGGTAAGCTTGGCGAGATGGAAAGCACCTGCGAAACCTACCTAATCACCCGCCTGCATGAAGCCGAGGAAAAGCTTCGCCGGGAAGCAGACAGTGATTAGATAGGCATCGACCTCGGTTCTATCATTTGCCCGCCACTTAAGGGGTCGGGAACGCCTGTTGTGCCCGAAAACGAAATTGGAAGCCCACGCATAGACCTTACCGCAAGGTACGCGAAGGCCTCGGCCTCGATGCTGTCCCCCCGCCAACCGACGGCCTCAGCCGAAACGACGCGGCACGGCACAGCAGCCTCAATAGCAGACACCAAGGCCGGATTGTGCCGCCCGCCACCACAAAGCACGATCCGATCCACCGGCACGGCAGCATGTTCAAACGCACGCGCCAGGCTCTCGGCGCACAGGGCTGTTAAAGTTGCCGCCCCATCGGCGGGCGATAGTCCACGCACGAGGTTTGCATTGAAATCATATCGATCAAGCGATTTTGGGGGTGGCTCATCGAAATAGACATGGTCCAAAATCTGATCGAGGTGGCCGCGGTGCACCCGCCCGGAGGCCGCAAGCCGGCCGTCCTCATCCCGGACACCAAGCCCATGGCCGGCGATCCATTCATCTATGGGCCCATTAGCAGGCCCGGTATCGAAGGCAATCAGCGGCGTATCCGCCTCGCAGAAAGTGACATTGGCAACGCCGCCAAGGTTCACAACGGCACTTTTCTCAAGCTGCGACCGGTCCAGCAAAGCCCGGTGATAGACCGGTGCGAGCGGAGCCCCCTCACCCCCAGCGGCGATGTCAGCACTTCGAAAATCAAAGACAACCGGCATCTGAAGGGCGTCCGCCATTCCCGGTGCATCAATAATCTGAAGTGTTGCTCCGGGCACCCCATTCGCCGGGCGCCGGTGAAGCACGGTCTGCCCATGGACCCCCGCTATTGCCGGGCGCGGACCTGTCCAGTCCGCCAAAACCGAATCAAGCGCATCCCGATGCC
>JBCBAO010000063.1:0-11619 GCA_038532405.1 Pseudomonadota bacterium
AGGGCCCCTATGTCCCGCCGGGCAATCTTGGCGCAGAGCATGTATCCTGCCACCAGGATCGCCGCGCCAAAGGCCAAGGCATCGCCGCGCAGATCGGCCTTGCCCCCCTCCCCGCCGCCAAGGGTCAGACAGGCCGCCCCGACAAGGGCGATCACGACGGCAATGGCCCATTGCGGCGTCAGTCGCTCTCTCAAGAAAATCCAGGCGGCAAGCCCCACCGTGATATTGCCAAGATTAACAATGAACGTGGCGTTCGCGACGGTGGTCAAGGTCAAGGCCCAATGCCACAGCGCGAGATCCAGGGCGAAAAAAATTCCTGCAAAAATGGCGAACCGGTTTGGGCGCACCGGACCCCGGCGATTGACCAGAACAACGAGGGCAAAAATGAAGGGGCTTGCAAACACGTATCGCCAAAAGGCAATCGCCTGGGGCCCCATCGTATCGAGCCCGAGGCGCAAACCGATTGGTGCGAACCCGATACAAATGCCACCGGCAAGCACAAGCAGGGGGCCGCCGAAGCGGGTGCCCAAATTTGCGGTCGGGGCCGCGAGTGTCATACCCGCCCTCCGAATGCCAGGTCGCGGACCTCTTCCGGTGTTCGTCCTTCATCGCGCATGGCGCGCAATGTCCGGGATTTGTCTCGTTTGGCAAATCGTTTTCCCTCAGCATCGGTCACCAATGGGTGATGGCAATAGACCGGGGTTGGCCACGCCATCAGTGCCTGGAGAACAACATGGATGGGGGTCGACGCGGCGAGGTCGTCTCCACGCACAATGTGGGTAACCCCTTGGGCGGCATCGTCATGGGCACAGGCAAGGTGATAGGAGGCTGGTGTGTCTTTCCTGGCCAGGATCACATCGCCAGCTGAAGAGACGTCAACCGCCACCCTCTTCGTTTCAGCGCCCCCGGTCTCCACATAAAATAGATGTTCCGCCCGGACCCCGAGCGTTTCCCGCACAGCTTTGGATGACAACCGCCAGGCAAAGGCCTCCCCGGCAGCAATACGCCTCGCCTCCTGGTCGGCCAGAAGCGGGTCACCGACAAAAACCGGCAAGGCCCCATGGGGCGCACGGGCGATATCTGCCAGCACCTCCTTGCGCGTTCGAAAGCAACGGTAAACCAGTCCGCGGCGATCAAGATCGGCCAGGACCTTCGCATAGTCGTCGAAATGTGCCGATTGCCGGCGCACCTCCCCGGCCCAGTCCAAGTCGAGCCATGTCAGATCTTCAAGGATAGACGCCGCATATTCCGGCCGGCATCTCACCGTATCGATATCTTCCAGACGCAACAGAACCGTGCCGCCAGCTGCCTCGGCCGCCGACCAGACACGGAAGGCAGAGGCCGCATGGCCAAGGTGCAAATGGCCAGTGGGCGAAGGTGCAAACCGGGTCACAAAAGCGTTCATTTGCATGGGATTAATCGCCTCGGCGGCGCTCGGCCACTCCCCTTGCGCGAAAACAACACTATGTGGATAGAGCAACCCAGTCGACCTCCAGGCTTTATATGATGACAGACACCCCCGATCCGGAGCGCAACCGCCTGTCCGGGCGCCTTTCCCGCACGGCGAAAGTCGGGGCGAACCTTTCCGGCGCGGCCCTGAGTTTCGGGGCCAATCGCCTCTTCGGCGGCGACCAAAGCGATGAGCGCACCGCCCGCGCCCTCGCCGAAGCCTTGGGCAAAACAAAGGGGCCGCTCATGAAGGTCGCCCAGATGGTGTCGACCATTCCGGACTTCCTGCCCGCCGAATACGCCGCCGAATTGTCCACCCTCCAGGCCGAAGCCCCGGCCATGGGGTGGCCCTTTGTGAAACGCCGTATGCGCGCCGAGCTTGGCGGAGACTGGCAGTCCCGTTTCGCCGACTTTGGCCGGGAAGCCGCCCATGCCGCATCCCTCGGCCAGGTCCACAAAGCCGTTACGCCAGACGGTGAAACCGTAGCCTGCAAGCTGCAATACCCCGATATGTCGAGCGCTGTTGAAAGCGATATCGGTCAACTTCGCTCCCTGCTTGGCCTGTTCAAACGGCTGGATGGGTCCATCGATCCCTCCGCCATGGTTGTTGAGATCACCGAACGCCTGCGTGAGGAGCTGGACTATGCCCGCGAAGCCAAGGCCATGGCGCTCTATGCAAAAATGCTGGCAGACAAGCCCTTTGTCACCGTGCCGACCCCCTATCCGGAGCTGTCGACGGCCCGCCTGCTGACCATGAGCTGGCTCTCGGGCAAACCCCTCGGCGCCTATGAAGATGCCCCCCAGGAAGTGCGCAACCGCATCGCTGCGATGCTGTTCTGGACCTGGTGGGGGCCGATGAACGGCTATGGCGTTATCCATGGCGACCCACATCTCGGCAATTATCAACTCACCGATGGCGGGGCGGGTGTAAACCTCCTCGACTTTGGCTGTATTCGCATCTTCTCACCAAATTTCGTCGCCGGGGTGGTTGCCCTCTATCGCGGCATACGCGCCGACGATTTCGACGCGACCTATGCCGCCTATGAGCAATGGGGCTTCCAGAACTTGAACCGCGAACTGGTCGAGGTGCTGAATGTCTGGGCAAACTTTATCTACGGGCCGATCCTGGACGACCGCGTGCGAACGATTGCAGATGGCGTTAAACCCGGAGACTATGGGCGGCGCGAAGCGTTTCAGGTGCGGCAACTCTTGAAGGAAAAAGGCCCGGTGACGATCCCCCGCGAATTTGTCTTTATGGACCGCGCGGCCATCGGCCTGGGAGCGGCCTATCTCCGCCTCGGCGCGGAGCTGAATTTCCACGCCCTGTTCGAAGAAAGCCTGGAAGGCTTCAGCGAGGAGGCCCTCGCCGCCCGCCAAGCCGCAGCCCTCGGCGAGGTCGGGCTCGCTTGACGCCCACGACGGCCAGCCCCTATGAGCAACGGCTCGCCGCACACCCCCGCCATGCCCTTTATTGGGCCCTGCTTGCGCCTTTTTTGTATCAGGCAATATTTGTGGCCATCGTCTCCCTGGTCTGGCCGGGGATCAGCGAAGTCTATCTGGACAACACGCCCGACGCCTTGAAACGCCAATGGCTTTTCGCGACTCTGATCCAGAGCCTACTCCTCATTCGAATGACGCAATGGGCAGAGCGCGAAGGGCTCGGGCCGTTTGCCGGGGCGGTACGGGTTTCTTCAAATTGGATCTCGGCCAGCATCGTCCTCGGCCCGGTTATCCTCATCGGATCCGGCGCGCTGGTTGGATACATTCTGGCTGGCGGCGACACCAACTGGGCTTACCGAGAGGACGCGAACACGGATGTGCTCGGGCCGGACGGGTTCGGGCTGATGATGATGGTCTACGTGATCCTACTCGCGCCCCTCATTGAGGAGATCAGTTATCGCGGGATCGGGATCGGCTGCCTGCTTGGCCGCGGCGTCGATCCACGCCTTGCTGTTCTGATCACCACGGCGGGATTTACCCTCCTACATGCCCAATACACCCCCCTTGGCCTGATCCCGATTTTCATCACCGGCCTGTTCCTCGGCTGGTTGCGCGTCGCCTCGGGCTCAATTACTGCCCCCATCCTGGCCCATATGTCTGCCAATACCGTCGTTATCCTGACCATGGTCCAGCAAATGCAGTCTGGGCACTAGCCGGCAAGCCTAGTCATAGGGCGTGCCATCCTTATGGCGAAACACGGCAAGATTCTTGTAGCGTCCCGGAAAGGCATGCAGATCGATGTCCGGATAATGGCACTCATCCTCCATATCCCGGGTCCCGACGGTGAGGAGAAGGGCGTCTGCCTCCGCTTCATTGATGAAATGGTGGCCGTTCGCGTCCCCTGCAGGAAAAGCCGCGCAATCCCCGGCGCAACAAACCTCCCGCCCCGCATCAGTCACAAGCACCACCTCGCCTTCCAGCACCCAAACAAATTCGTCCTCCTTGGTGTGCCAGTGGCGTTGCCCCGTCCAAACGCCGGTCTTCAATCTTACAAGATTAACGCCAAACTGGCGCAAGCCCCCGAGCAAACCAAGGGGAGACGTCTCCCGCTCCCGGCAAGGCGCATCATGGGGCGCTGGGTATCCGGTTCCCGTTCGGAAAGGCGCGTTCTTGACATCAATTTTCGCCATGGTGGGCGTCCTCCTTCACTTCAGGATAATCGACGGCCTCCAAATAGAGCCCATCGGCTGGGGCAACGGGGCCGCAGGCCCGCCGATCCCGTGCCTTCAAAATCTCATCGATCCAGCCCGGTTCGCGCTGGCCGCGGCCAACTTCCACGAGCGACCCGACGATGGACCGAACCTGCCGGTGCAGAAACGAGATCGCCGAACAATCCACCGTAATCGTGTCCCCGTCACGAAGCACTTTAATATGGTCGAGGGATTTTTCAGGCGATTTCGATTGGCACTGCGTGTCCCGAAATGTCGTAAAATCGTGCACACCGACCAGGGCCTGCGCCGCGAATTGCATGGCTTCAGCATCCAGGAGGGACGCAACACGCCAGGCCCGGCACGCCTCCAAGGTCAGGTCAGCCCGGCGGTTCACGATAACATATCGATAATGCCGTGCGGCGGCCGAAAAGCGGGCATGGAAGCTATCCGGCACCGCCTCTGCCCGCAAAACCCCGATCGGATCCGGGCGCAGATGGAAGTTCATGGCATCGGCGACTTTATGCTCCGGCAGATCGTCGCGGAGATCGAGATGGGCGACTTGCCCCCGGGCATGGACACCTGTATCGGTCCGCCCGGCCCCGTATACAAGGGTGGGGACGCCATTCAGTTTCTCGGCCGCGGCCTCCAGCGCCCCCTGAACCGTTGGCGCATTGTCCTGACGTTGCCAGCCCCGGAAGGGTGTTCCCTCATATTCGATCAGCAGCTTAAACCTTGTCATCTGCGCGCCATCACGAAAACACGGTGCCGGGTGCGATCGGTGAGCCGCGCAGGAATATCTCTGCCGCCATCGGCCCCTTTCCAGGGCGCTGGACCCGCATCAACCGCACGGCACCCTCCCCGCACGCGACCAGCAAATTGTCATCGAGAACGGTGCCGGGCGCGCCGCCACCGGGCCCGCAGGATGACAGCAGGGCTTTCATAACGAGGGGCGGCGCATTCGGGTCCGGCTGCCAGGTAAATCGCGCGCCCGGCGTGTCCGCCAGACCGCGGATCTGACAGTCGACCATCCGGGCAGGTTGGGTCCAGTCGATCACTTGGTCTGCAGCGGTGAGCTTTGACGCATAGGTTGCTCCGGCCTCCACCTGGGGTGTCGCTTCAAGGGTGCCGGCATCTAGCCCTGCCAGGACCTCCGGCAGGAGCCCCGCCCCAAGCTCCGCCAACCGATCATGCAGGCGGCTTGCTGTGTCGTCGGCGGCAATCGGCGTTTTGGCCGTAGCAAGCACTGGCCCGGTATCGAGCCCGGCCTCCATAACCATGGCCTGGACGCCGGTTTCTGTGTCTCCGGCCATAATCGCCCGCTGGATCGGCGCGGCTCCTCGCCAACGCGGCAAGAGGGAGGCGTGGAGATTGATGCACCCGAGACGCGGCGCGTCCAAAACCGCCTGGGGCAGAATGAGACCATAGGCAACCACCACGGCGATATCGGCCTCAAGCGCCGCAAGGGCCTCCTGCTCGGCGTCTCTTTTTAGGGATTTCGGCGTCCGGACCGATAGGCCTTTGGCCTCGGCAAAAGCATGCACGGGCGTCGGGCGGACGGATTTGCCACGCCCGGCCGGCCGGGGCGGTTGGGAATAAACGCACACCACCTCATGGCCCGCCTCAAGGAGACAGGCGAGCGCCGGAACCGAAAAATCCGGAGAGCCCATAAAAACGATGCGCACGGTGTTAGTCCTTCTTACAACTTAGCCGATGAAGGTCCCAATTACCTCCCGAGCGATAGCAGGCCTCATCCTTGGCACTCCCAATGGCGACGAGGCCTGGGGTCAAAAAGAAAATACAGACCAGGGTTAGGACTGTAGCGCCCAAGATTGCGAGGACGATCCGCTTTGGCGCAGACATCTCCAGATCAGGCCGCCTGTTGGCGCTTTGCCTTCTTAACCTTATCGACGGCGCGCTGGCGCTTCAAGCGCGACAGATGGTCGATGAAAAGCGTGCCCTCCAGGTGGTCCATCTCGTGTTGAATACAGACCGCATAAAGCCCTTCGGCCCACTCTTCCACCATTTCGCCTTTGTAGTTCATATAGCGAATGCGACACCGCTCCGGCCGCTCAATCTCGTCGAAAATGTCTGGAACGGAGAGGCACCCCTCCTCATAGGGCTTTAAGTCTTCAACGGTTTCCAAAATCTCCGGGTTCACGAAATAACGTGGGTTCGGTGTCTCATTCTCCTGGAGATCCATAACGATAATTCTCAGTGGAACACCAATCTGGATGGCCGCAAGGCCGATACCTGGTGCGGCGTACATCGTCTCCAACATATCATCCATCAAGGCCCGGTGCTCATCGGTCACACTGCCCTCAATGGGCTTTGACACCTCTTTCAGGCGCGGATCTGGAACGGTGAGTATGTCGCGTATAGCCATGCCACTGAAATAGGCCACAAAGGCTTAAAATACAACCAATCCGGGGCACCCACGGCACTAGGCCGCATCGGTTTTGAAGTCGAGTTCCGGCGTGCGAGCTTTGCTGTCGGCGCGCACTTCCACCGCCTTTGGCTGGGCAGGCGTTTTATCCGGGGCGGCGATGGACAGGGATTCAAATTTTCTCAAGGTCGGGACAACGCGCTTATCATAGGAGGTGTTCATCTTATTATAATTCGAAACAGCGCTGTTAAGCGATCCGCCAAGCTTCTCCATATGTCCGGCAAAGGTTGCAATTCGGTCGTATAACAGCTCGCCAAGCTTGGCCGCCTCGCGCGCGTTTTCCGTCATCTTTTCCTGGCGCCAGATATAGCCGACGGTCTTAGCGAGGCCAATCAGGGTAGATGGCGTCGTTACGATCACATTCTTCGCATAGGCCCGCTCCAAAAGGTCCGGCGCATGGGACAAGGCAGCGGCGAAGAAATTCTCGCCCGGAATAAACATGGCAACGAAATCGACCCGGTCATCCAGGTTGGCGTGGTAGCGCTTTGATGCCAGCGTATCGACATGGCGTTGCACGCTTGTGGCATGGGCTTTCAGGTGCGCCGCCCGCTGACCAGGGTCTTCGGTAGCACTTGCCGCCAGATAGGCATCCAGGGACACTTTGGCATCGACAACAATCTGCCGCCCGCCCGGCAGGTTGATGACCGCGTCGGGCCGCTGCACGCCCTCTTCCGTTCGATCATGCACCTGCTCATCAAAGTCGCAATGGGCCGACAGCCCAGCCTGTTCCATCACATTGCGCAGGGTCATTTCTCCCCATCGGCCACCGCCTTTGGGGGCCGTCAATGCATTGACGAGCTTGCCCGTCTCCAGTGTATTCTGATGCAGGCTTTCCCCTATGGCGCGAACCTGTTCCTGCAAAGTCGATTTGTCTTCGGCCCGCACTTTTTCGATGGCTTCCACACGCTTCTTGAACTCCGCGAAACTGTCGCCGATCGGGGCCATCAGCTGCTTTAAATCCCCTTTTGCACCCTCCTTATGCTTTGCGAAGGTTTCATTGGCGAGGGTCATAAACTGCTGCTGGGATTGGCGCAGCACACCCTGGGCAAGGCTTTGAAAACGTTCTTCCACGCTAAGGTCCCGCGCCTCAGCTGCGGCAAGGCCTCGCTCGGCCTCTTCTGCCCGAAGCCTTTGGGTCTTTGCTTCGGCATCGGCGTGCTGGAGGGTCTCCAGCTGAAGGTCCAAAGCGATCCGCTCCGTTTTGACCTTATTCGCAAACCAGAAAAAGGTCCCGCCAAGGGCGAGAATAACCACAAGAGAACCGAGATGGAGCGCATCCAGCGCGACATCACCAATCAGAGCGAGAGTTTCCATAAGCGACGCATACTCCGATTCTGCCAAACCGGAAACGAACATAACAGGAACAAATCTACGTGTCGAGGGCACCTTTTGTCCACCGGCTGCCCCCTGCCGGTTGCCCTTAGACGTTGAACCGGAAGTGCATCACATCGCCGTCCTTGACGATATAGTCTTTGCCTTCGGCCCGCATCTTGCCGGCATCCTTCGCACCCTGCTCACCATTGTGGGCGATGAAATCCCCATAGGCGATGGTTTCGGCCCGAATAAACCCCTTCTCAAAATCCCCATGAATCACGCCGGCGGCCTGGGGCGCGGTCGCCCCTGTGCGGATGGTCCAGGCGCGGGTCTCCTTCGGTCCGCAGGTGAAATAGGTCTGCAGGCCAAGCAATGTGTAGCCAGCGTGAATCAAACGATTGAGGCCGGGCTCTTCCAGGCCAAGGCTATCTAGAAATTCGGCCGCCTCTTCGTCCTCCAGCACGGCAAGCTCGCTCTCGATCTGCGCTGAAATCACAACCGCCTCGGCCCCTTCTTCTGCGGCGTGGGCAAGGACGCGTTCGGAATAGGCATTGCCCGTCGCTGCGTCGTCTTCGCCGACATTTGCGATATAAAGCACGGGCTTGGAGGTCAGCAGTTGCAGCATTCCCCAGGCTTTCGCAGCATCTTTTGGCACATCCGCCCGGCGCGCCGGACGGCCTTCATTCAGCTCAGTAAGCGCAAGATCAAACAACGCGACCTGGTCTTTTGCATCCTTGTCGCCGGACCTCGCCTTCTTCTCGGCCGTGGCGCGGCGTTTTTCCAAGCTTTCCAGGTCGGCGAGCATCAGTTCGGTCTCGACCGTTGCAAGGTCGGCGATCGGATCAATCTTGCCATTCACATGGGTGATATCGTCGTCCTCAAAACATCGCAGAACATAAATGACGGCGTCCGTTTCCCGTATATTTGCCAGGAACTGATTGCCGAGCCCTTCTCCCTTCGAGGCCCCCTCGACCAGGCCGGCAATATCGACGAAATTCATACGTGCCGGAATGATCTCCTTGGAGTCCGCAATTCCAGCGAGCTTGGCAAGCCGGGGTTCAGGCACTGCAACTTCGCCGACATTCGGCTCAATCGTGCAAAAAGGATAGTTGGCGGCCTGGGCCGCGGCGGTCCGGGTCAGCGCGTTGAACAGGGTCGATTTGCCGACATTTGGCAGACCCACAATACCGCATTTGAAGCCCATTTGGCTCTCCATCTGGTCAAAGGTTTGACAGCGCGATTAGCGTATTTTTCAGAGAAAAACAGGATAAGAAGCGCGTAAACACATCGAGATCGATGGAAATCGGGCTTTTTCAGGCTATTCTGGCCCAAAGATTAGAGTAGAGGGGACATGTGATGGCATTTGATGTCTTTCTGGCTTATGCGCAGGATGACCGGGATATGGCGAGCCTTGTTGCCCGCCGCCTCCGGGCCCTGAAGTTTAAAGTCCGGTTCAATCGCAAGGAAGAAGAACCAACCTTCGACGAGAAGGATGCGCGGGACGCGATGAAGTCCCAATCCATGCTGGTGCTCTGGTCCGAAGCAGCCCTGAAATCCGATTGGGTTCGCGCTGCGGCCTCCATCGGCCACTCGCGCCCGGGCATGCTGGTGCAAACATCCCTCGACGAAACCATCCCCTACGAGCCCTTCCGCAATGACAACAGGTTCGATCTATCGGGCTTTACGTCGCGAACAACGGTCGAAGGTTGGTATCAGACCGTCGATGAGCTCGGCCGGCGGGACGGTCGCAAAGATCTGCGCGCCTGGATCGATATTCCCACAAAGGATGAGGATGCCAAGACAGACTGGCTAGACGCGCACCCGGCCGACCCGCTTGCACTCCATGCCCAAGCTCTGCGCGAGAAAAAACTCGGCATCAAACCAGCCCCCGCAGCCGAAGCTGCCGGCGCAGCTGCCCTTGCCGCCACCGCCATTGGCCAGGGCCGCCCCGCCAGCGCCACGCCAACGACGACCACCCTTGCCACAACCGGGACACCAGCCAAGGCGGCGGCCCTCGCTACCGAGAATGAAGAGGATGGCGGCCTGCTGATCCCGATGATCCTTGCGGGCATCGCCTTTATGCTGTTCCTCGCCTGGTATCGCAGCTCGGATATGGTCACCCCTGCCCCGGCAATCGCGAATGCCAATCTCGGTCAGTTTACCCAGACCTGCCCGGCCGGCACGGTCCCCGGCAATCTGATCGCCCCGCCGACCCTGGAGGCCGGACCCATCATCAATGATACAGAGGATTAAGACCGAGCCGACCGATCCGGTTTCTTCGGATCATGCTTCGGCGCAGGGGCAAGGCGCATAACTTCCGTCTGGTAGCGCTCATCGCCCTCCAGGATCAGCATTGGAAGCGCCCGAACACAGGCCTCGATCAGCGTATCGCGCCAGGCTGTTTCGGCCTTGGGGAAATCGGAGAGGACAAATGGCATCACCCGGGACTTGTCTCCCGGATGGCCAACGCCCATGCGCACACGGCGCACTTCGGGCCCGAGGTGGGAGATGATTGACCGGATGCCATTATTGCCGGAATGGCCACCACCACGCTTCACCCGCAACCGTCCGGGCGCAAGGTCTATTTCATCATGGAAAACCGTCACGGCTTCTGCATCAAGCTTATAGAATCTCGCCGCCTTGGAGAGGGCCTGTCCGGTTTCATTGTAAAAAGTTAGCGGCTTAACCAGCAGCGTCTTGGTGCGACCCTCGCGGCTTGTGATCCAGCCTTCGCTGACCATGGCATTGAATTTTTCGCGCCAGGGCGGAAAGTCAAATGCGGTGGCAATCTCGTTGATCACCATGAACCCGATATTGTGGCGATTGCCGGCATATTTGGGGCCAGGATTGCCCTGCCCTGCCAGAATGATCATCGGACGATCCCCAGGCGATACCCGCGCGTCAGACCCAAATCGGCCCAACGCGCGGCGGATAAAGTCCATGGACTAGCTGTCGCCGTCGGCTGCGTCTTCTCCCTCGACAGCGTCATCGCCCTCGGCACCTTCGTCTGCATCGACCGTTTCAACGGCGGCCGCGCGACCGGCAATGGTCGCAATGGTGAAATCGCGGTCGCTAATGGTCGGGCTTGCGCCATCGGGAAGGGCAATGTCCGAAATCTTGAGATTGTCACCAATTTCAAGGGCAGAGACATCGGCCTCCAGGCTTTCCGGGATCGAGCCCGCAGCAACGTTCAGCTCAACCGTATAGCGCACGGCATTAAGCGTTCCACCCTTTTTAAGGCCAGGGCTTTTCTCCTCGCCGACAAATCGAACGGGAACCTCGATGGAAATAATCTGATCGCTTTTCACGCGATAAAGGTCCACGTGGAGGGCTTGGTCGCTCACCGGGTGAAATTGAATGTCCTGGGGAATAACAAGCTGTTTCTTTCCGTCGTGAATCAAGGTCACGGCGTTGCCGCGGAATTTGCCCGAATTGAGCGCCTTCAACAACTCGTTCTGTTTGATCTTGATCGCAACAGGGTCTTCCCCGCCACCATAAAGGACGCCGGGCACCAGGCCTTGGCGGCGCGCTTCGCGGGCTCCGCCCTTTCCGACACGCGCACGCACGTCGACATTCAGTTCTATATTCTTTGCCATTGTTTTTCCTTTCGCCCTGAGATCCACACCGCACAAACCGGAGATGCAATCACCTGACACGCGCAGCCTGCCGCCGCCGTTTCGAGGACCGGTCCTTACAGGGCGGAAGCAAAGGGCGCAAGACCCTGCTTGTGGTTTAGGGCTGTCCTAATTCGCTATTAGAATG
>JBCBAO010000064.1:0-11577 GCA_038532405.1 Pseudomonadota bacterium
GGAGGTGCGCGGCGCGGCGCATCCAAACTCCGGTTATCGCCATGAGATCACCCACACTCTCCAGATGGCTGAAGATTTGCCGAACGCCCTTCAGCCGATCCTCGACGGCATTCCGCAGGCCTTCGACCTCACAGACGAGCTGTACCTCGCCCCGGTTTTCGAGGGTGATGTCATCCCCCTCATCCGCTCAAGCCATACGTTTACGGAGGATGGGTTCTACTCGGCGACTCTTGCCTTACAGGGGCAAATGTTCTCGCGTGAGGGCTGGTCCCATCCGCAAGGCTCAAATCTTGTCGGCTGGGTTAAGCGTGCGCAGAATAGTCCCCTTGTCTACCTCCAGCCGGGCGATGGACCGGACACCTACGCCAATCCCCATTACCGCAAACTGGTCGAAAACGCGATCCGTTGGGCGGCATCTGATGGAGCGAAGGAGTGGGCTAGGAGCGCCTAAGTCTAAACCAGTATCCCGGGCCCCAAAGTGTCATCCCGGAATTTGCGCGGCAAATATTCTGGGCCCAGAAAATTGCTTCCGAGTTTTAGAATTCTAGGTCCCGGCTCTCCGCTGCGCTGCGGCCGGGATGACAATTGCAAGGGCAGAAGCGGCTAAATCTTTTTCATCCCGGGCGGGCAGGGTAGAAAACAAGCTAACCCTCGGTAAAGAAATCCCCCCGCGGCACGCCTTCCGGATCATAAACCGGCTCAGCCAAATCGCTGCGATATTTCAATGTTTGCGCTTCCAGGATGCCAACCTCGGCCAGATGCCCGGCCATATCTCGATAGGGTGCCTCGGACAGGTGAAAGATCAGATCTTCTTCCCGCGTCCAGCTTTCAAACACATGAATGCGCTTTGGATCATAGGGATCCGCCGACCAGGAATAAGCTTCGCAGCCCGGTTCGGCGAGCGCCGCTTCGATATAGGGCTTTGCATCCTGCAAAGCCTGTTCGCGTTTTTCCGCCGGCACATCTACCCAACCGGCTACCAAAACTCTTGCCATCACTCGGCCCCTTCTGCTTTCGTATCATCCAATAGGATCTTGTATGCGCGACTGGAAAACCGCCAAGCGCCATCCACTTTGCGGCATGTATCCGCATATGCCCCTTCAACGCGGCGCAGACCCCCACCATTTGGCACCAGAACTTCGCTCACATAGACGCGGACTTTCGCCTGGTCGCCATCGATCTCGATTGAACCTGGCGCAGCGTGGAAGGCCACAAAATCAAACGTGCCCATAGCCCCTAGCCAAGTCTGCAAAATCGCGTCTCGACCTTCAACAACATGGCCGACCAGATCCCAACTTGCATCATCGGTCCACGTGGCAATCCAGGCATCGGCGTCGCGTCGCGCCACAGCATCGGAATATGTATCTATCAGTTCACGGATCGCCAGGCGATCCTCTACCGGTCCCATAAAGCTCATCAGTTAACAGCCCTGTCTTTTCCATCCCAATACGGCGCACGTAATTGGCGCCGCAAAATTTTACCCGACGGATTACGTGGCAAAGCCTCGATAAAGTCGATGGATTTTGGGCACTTATAGGCTGCAATTTGCGTGCGTGTATAGGTGATGAGATCCGCCTCGCTGACGTCCTCACCGGCTTTCACAACAACGCAGGCTTTCACCGCTTCGCCCCATTTATCGTCTGGCACACCGATCACACCAACATCGGCCACCGCAGGATGGCTGAAGACGGCGTTTTCAACCTCTGCCGGATACACGTTCTCACCTCCGGAGATGATCATATCCTTTACCCGGTCGTGGATATAGATATAGCCATCTTCATCCGTATAGCCCGCATCTCCGGTACGCAGCCATCCCTCTGCATCGATTGTGGCTTTCGTAGCCGCATCGAGATTCCAGTAGGCGCTCATATTGCCGATGGACCGCGTGGCGATCTCGCCCACCTCCCTCGGTGGAAGCGCGTTGCCGTCGGCGTCGATGATTTTCACCTCAACCCCTTCGAGCGGTAGGCCAACAGAGCGCATGCGCTCATTGCCGTTCGGATCATGGTCCTCCGGCGGCAAGGCAACAATTGTCCCGGACGTCTCGGTCATTCCATACATCTGAACGAACCCACACTGGAAAACATCCATACAGGTTTTCAAAAGATCCAATGGAATAGGTGATGCCCCATAGAGCATGTATTTCATCGGCGAGAAATCAACCTCTTGCGCCTTTGGCTGCTCCACCACGATCTTCATGGCTGCGGGCACCATAAACATTTTTGAGATGCGATACTCGTCGATAAAGTCGAGCACACGGGTTGGATCGAACTCGCGCATGACCACGCCGGTCGCACCATTGAAGATGCCGGTCAGCCCCCACCCTGTACCGCCGATATGGAAGCACGGCATGGCGACGAGGCTCATATCGTCTGCGGTCCATTTCGACCAGTCGGGCGGCTCCATCCCGCGGGACTCGTGGCGCACGAGCATGGCGTCATTGCTGATAATCGCACCCTTTGGGTGGCCCGTCGTGCCCGAGGTGTAGAGTTGCAATGCATCACTTTCACCCGACCGCACAATCTCCGGATCGGTATCGGAAAACCCATCTCTCCAGGCGCTATAGTCATGCACCCCCTCGGATGCACCCTCGGTGCAGATCACGGTTTGAACGGCGTCAAGCTCATCTTTGATAGCATTGTAAGCCCCAACAAATTCAGGCCCCACCACCAATATACGCGCCTTGCAGTCATTCAGAATGTAGACAATTTCCGGCCCAGCAAGGCGCCAGTTTACTGGACAGGTCACGCCGCCTGCCTTGGCCACGCCCATCAGCAGCTCAAAATAAGAATGCGAGTTCTTCCCCAGATAGGCCACCCGTTCGTTGGGCTGAAGGCCAAGGGAGAGAAGCCCATTTGCCACACGGCTCGCGCCAGTATTGAGCTCGTCATAGGTCTGCGTATCGCCCTCAAAGACGAAGGCTGTCTTCGCCGGGCGCAGGATCGCCTGGTCCCGCAGCGCATCGGCTATGGTCACAATTTTAGTGGCGGTTTGTAAAGTCGACATACCGCGCCTCCCTCGCTTGTATTGCATGTTGTTTTTGTGCTGATATAAAACCGTCATATCATCCGGAAATCAACAGGTATGACTTTTTTTCAGTCATTACCCGAGTTGGTATACCGAGGCGTTGGGAGGATTTGCCGCATGCAGTTAATCACGGAGAATGTTATTGCCCAGGGCGGAGATGGCCTTGTGCTCTATGGAGGGCGGTCAAAATCCGATGGACGCATCGTCTTCCCCATGCCGGAGGGGGCAGAAGCGGAGCGATATGACCGCGTTCCCCTGAAATCCGAAGGGAAGCTCTGGTCCTATACGGTGCAGCGATTTCCACCGAAAAATCCTCCATTTCTCGGTCCTAATGCGCCGGATACATTCAAACCATTTGCCCTTGGCTATGTCGAACTGGAAGACCAGGTCATCGTCGAAACCCGGATCGTAACGGATGATTTTGACGCGCTGACAGTTGGCCTACCCATGAAGCTGACGACCACGGAATACATGACGAATGAGGCAGGCAGCCCCGTTGGGACCTTTGCCTTTGAACCTATTGCGAGCAGGAGCTAACCCATGAGCGACGTCTATATCATCGGCGCAGGCATCCACCCCTTCGGCCGACACGACGAAAAGACAGGCCTGGACCAGGGCGTTTTCGCCACGCGGGAGGCCCTCAAGGATTGTGACCTGGAGTGGGATGATATCCAATTTGCGTTTGGCGGCTCGTCTGCTGCAGGCGCTGCGGATGCCATGCTACCGCGCATGGGGCTTACCGGCGTCCAATTCATCAATGTTGCCAATGGGTGCGCAACCGGCGGATCAGCTCTCCTTTCAGGATATTGGGCGATCAAATCAGGTGAGTTCGATATCGGCCTCGTCACCGGTTTCGACAAGCACCCCCGCGGTGCCTTCAATGCCCTGCCCGCAGATCTCGGCCTGCCGGACTGGTATGGTGAAACAGGTCTGATGCTGACGACGCAATTCTTCGCCATGAAGATCCGCCGGTATATGGACCAATATGGAATCAGCGAGGAAACCCTCGGCCGCGTTGCCGAAAAGGCCTTCGAGAATGGCGCACGCACACCCCACGCCTGGCGCCGCCAGCCGGTGGACTTCGAGACCATCATGACCTCGCAAATGGTCAGCGACCCATTGCGAAAATTCATGTTTTGCTCGCCTGCCGAGGGCGGCGCAGCACTTATCCTCGCCAGCGAGAAGAAAGCAAAGGAACTTGGCCGCACCCAGGTCCGCATCCGCGGGGCCGCGGTACGCACTCGGCCGGAAGGCTCCTTCGAGGTTTTCGCGCCATCCCTATCGACCGAGCGGGGGCCGGCACCCACCATTCTCGCTTCGAAGGCCGCCTTCGAGATGGCAGGTGTTGGGCCAGAGGACATTGACGTCGCCCAGCTCCAGGACACCGAATCTGGTGCCGAGATTATGCATATGGCGGAAAATGGCTTCTGCGCCGATGGTGACCAAGAGCGCATCCTGGCAAATGGTGAAACCAAGCTTGGCGGGCGTTTGCCCATCAACACAGATGGCGGTTGCCTCGCCTGCGGTGAACCCATCGGGGCCTCAGGCCTGCGCCAGGTTTATGAAAACGTCGTCCAGGTGCGTGGCTCAGCCGGTGCGCGCCAGGTTGAAGGAGCCCAGGTCGCCTACAGTCAGGTCCACGGGGCACCAGGCCTCGCGGCCGTTTGCATCGTCGGATCGTAAAAGGCGTGGCGGGCGCAGACTTTAAATCTATCCTGTATAAGATAGAAAACGGTCGCGCCCGGATCACACTGAACCGCCCGGACAAACGCAATGCCCTCAGCCTGGAACTCCAGGCTGAGCTTTCTGAAGCGCTCTGGGATGCAGACAATCATCCGGACGTTCACTGCGTTATCCTGAAAGGGGCTGGCAAAGCGTTCTCCGCGGGCTACGATTTGGCAGGCGGAGCAAGCGTGCCCGTCTCGCGAAGATCTTCAAAAGACATCCCTGCCCGCGGCCATCATAGCATCGGCGATGATATCTGGCAGTTGGAACGCGCCCAGCGCTATCGCATGGCTCTGTTCGATATGCATAAGCCCGTCATTGCCCAGGTCCACGGGGCGTGCCTTGCCGGCGGAACCGACCTTGCCCTCCTCTGCGACATGATCATTGTGGCCGACGATGCCACCATCGGCTTCCCCCCAGCGCGGGATTTTGGCGCGCTGCCCAACCAGATGTGGCTTTATCATTTGGGTCCACAATGGACCAAACGGTTGATGCTCACCGGAGACACGGTTACCGGGCGGGAAGCGGCGCAAATTGGTTTCGCAATGAAGTCTATCCCGCCAGATCTCCTGGAACAGGAAGTCGAGCAGTTGGCGGGCAGGATGGCTAATATCGACCCGGACATTCTCGCCGCCAACAAACGCGCCGTGAACCTCGGCATGGAACTCATGGGCGCGCGGACACTGCAACGCCTCGCCGCTGAAAACGATGCCCGCGGCCACCAGGCCGCCTCCGCCAAGGCCTTTGTGGAGCGGTTAAGAGAGGTTGGTATCAAAACGGCAATCCAGGAGCGCGATGCGCCTTTCGGCGATGGCCGGGCCCGTGTCGACGGGCCAGAGATCCGGGATGAAGACGGTAACCTTAAGCCGGATTGAGCCGCACCACAGATTACAAAACACCATATTCCTCAAGGATTTCAACAACCTGAAAAACCTTAGGTTCACACCCATCCAAAGGGTTATTGGAAAAGCACGAAATCGAGATGTGTGTGCTGGGGAACGTAATGGCGTAAGTCGAGGCATCAATATCGCCGCCAGAATACCATAGGGTCGGCTGATCCGCTCTGCGGCCGTGGACCAAGCCGAAGGCGTCATTGGTTTTCTCATGGGCAAATGCTTCGCGCCGCGTCATCAGCGCCCAGAAGGCGTCGCCGAACACGGAATGGCTGAGGAGTTCAGTCTGCCATTTCGACCAATCGGCCATACTGGTCATGACACCACTGCCACCATAATGCGGCGCGTTCCGGCGGATCATGGCAAACCCATCGCCGGGCCGTGCCGCCACGCCGGCACCGTTTTCAAGTTCTGCCAGGACAGCTTCTTGCCGTGGCAAATAGGCATTTGCACGGTTTGGCACAATCGTCGTGATGTCATCATTGATAAGCGACGCTGACATTCCAAGTGGCGCAAAGACCTTGTCCTGAACGACCTCGCCAAAGGGCGCGCCATAAGCCTGTTCAACGATACGTGTCAGCAACATGTAATTGATATTGCTGTATTGCCACGACGTGCCGGGCGGAAAGGCCAAGGTCTCGACCGAGAGACTCGCGTCAATCGCATCGGCGACCGTAAAATAGTGGAAGGTCGCCCAGGGCCGCCCATCGGGTCCGGGCAGGTTCGTATATTCGGTTAGTCCACTCGTCATATAGACGAGGTGGGCAACGGTCAGTGCGTCACCATACTTTTCCGTCTCTGGCACCCATTTCTGGACCGGATCCTGGAGTGAAACCAGCCCATCTTCGATCGCGTGGGCGAGCGCGGCAGCGGTAATTTGTTTTGACAGGGATGCGATGTGGAAGACGGTTTCGGGTGTTATCGGTCGCGCTTGCTCGATGTCTGCGGCGCCTGTCTGGGCGTCAAACAGAACATCCCCGGCTTTCATTACTCTTATGATATGCCCCGGCGCATCGAGGCCAGCCGACGATGCGAAAGCCGTTTCCAGGGCGAGCTGCAAGTCCGCATCTTTTTCTGCTTCGAGCGGGTCGTGCTGGGCAAACGCACACGCGCCAATCGTGAAGACAGAGAGTAAAGCAATCAAACGTATCGTGCGCATATAAATCATGGCTATCGTCTCCCCCGGGGCCAAATACCACTCGATAGCGCTTTAACACGACTTCCAAAAGGGTACTGAGATCAGATACCTGGCAGAGACAAGCGACGAAGTGGACGCCGCACACTAAGCGAGGACGCTAGGTCTCTTAGTGGCTCCATGGTCGCGTGCTGTGCGACTGAAGAAGCGCGGGTCTCGCAGTTGACCCTCGAAACGAGAGGATGATCCAGCTGCTATTTTATCTGCATACCGACTGTGTCCATTTTTCGCCAATTTGCGCACATAATACATATCAGGAAGACTTCAGGCAGTGGCATCAGAGGGCAAGTTTATGATTTTGGGGTCAGCTCTATTAAGTTACGCTATGAAATCGGGGCTCCGATGTCTCGGCAGCGCGGGCATCGCAATCATCTTTACCGGCTCGGCAATCGCGCAATTTGAGACGATCGATTGCAGTACAGTGCCCGAAAGAAGCCTTGTGAGATGCGAGAATTACAATGAAGCAGCCGATCAGCTCCGCAGGGACTGTGCGGGGGAAAATGGGGCTATTCCTCAAAGCACTTGCCCCGTTCGCAAACCAATGATGCAAGATGCCTACAACGCCATTGTGAGTTTATCCCGCGGATCGTTGGAGCAGAGCGCCGGACAATCTCAACCCGTATCGAATAATCAGAACGTAGGCACATCTGGGTCGGCCTCTGCGCGAAGCCGACCGGAGCCGACAACTGCCACAAAAGCGACGCCCGTGCCGGTCGCGTCTTCCGCGATATCAGATCAGTTGACGATTTTCGGGCTTCAACTCGGCAAAACGTATGAACAGCAGGGGATAAATGAATGCCGGCGCTGGGATCGCGAGTTCATTATTTATCCGCCCCAAACAGCGGCGCAGCGGCGCGAATACGACCGTACGCCCACATGGTTGCGGCCAGATCGGCACAAGAAAATCACGCGGTTTTGCGGTTATGAAGTCAATCATGGATCGGATGAAACCAGCACATGCTGGCAGCGCACAAACCCTCGAACATTCACCAATGGTGGGGACAATCACAAGGATTGTAGCTTTGCAGATCATCAGGGAAATTTGATCCCTGAGCAGCCAAATGTTTCTGGCAGATATTTTAATCGGCGGCTCTACTATATCGGCCCATCATTCGCCCGTTTCATTCCTGAAAACAGTCGTCGTGATGGGAAGCGAGGTCGAAACGTCAATTTTTTCTTTGTGGACGAACAATTACGCCTGGCGGGGATGTCGGCAAGAACGTTTTCAAACCTTGCCGACGAAGCCAGAACGGCTTTGGTGAACAAGTATGGTCATCCAACACGCGTCGAGCGTGATGGCTACTTTTTGGAAAACGGCTCTCAAATTACACTCGATAAGTACATTTGGGAGACGCCCGATATCTATGTTGAGTTCTCTCCTATCAACCCTTCAACGTTTACTCGGTATCAGTCGATAGAAGTGCTCTCGGGCAGCCGCATTAATCGGTTGCTTGGTATTCCGGCTATTTCGCGTGTGCCTTCGGGCACGGCCACCGATTTCCAATACGGCAACTTGCGCATCATGCTTCCCCACATCAAACGCGATTTGGATACGGACCGTACGGTTCGGCAAGAACTGTGAGCACTATAGGCAGCGCAACTTCAACGGTTTCAACACCCAGCCCACCAATGTTTGCTGATCAAAGGTGTCGTTTGCGGCGTTCGCGTTGAGGAAATCGAGGGTCCATTGGTGCAAAAGGCACGCTATACGGACAAGCCCATTGATGGGCTGGCGCAGGGCAAGCCTATGGACCAAATTCCCCGGACCTAAAACCCTCCGATCACCCGACCGCCGGGATCCAGATTTCAAGCTCAAATTGGGTCGAAAAAGTCCCAGTTCGCTTGATCGGCAAACTGGGATCCAATTTTAGACTTTTTGAGGTGCGACGCGGCCTGATCTTCAGTGCAACACCGCACGCACGCGGACCGGGATAGCACTCATGCGTGGAATGCCAGTGCGCCGATCGAAATCGCGGTCATTGAAGGAGAGCCGGCCCGTATTGCCCCCGGCCCCAAGCGGGTCGTCTTCCTCGTCGGGATTGGTGCCCCAGGCGTGGGGTATGGACAGGCAACCGGCGCGCACATCGGGCGCGGTCACCGCAACGCATTTGATGCTCGCCCGGGCCGATTCCACTTCGATAATGTCGCCTTCGGCCACGCCGATATCCCCCATATCGTCCGGGTGCATATAGGCGGGGTGGTGTGGAATCCGCCGCCGCTGGGCATCGATCTCGTGCCAATTGGAGTTGTGGATCTCTTTCAGCCGACGGGAAATCACGCGGAATGGAAATACGTCGTCCTCGACCGGCGTATCGAGCCTTTCGGCGACCTCTCCAATCTCTTCCATCATTGCTGGGTGTCCGATATTCAGCCGCCCCGCCCAATCCTCCGGACGCGGCAAAACAGGTTCGGCCTGGCGTGGCATCACTTTGCCTTTAAAAGCCTCAGGATCCGCGCGCACCTCCCGGTATGACATAGGTGCCCCTTTCAAGACCGCGTCCCAAACCGTCAACGCATCAGGCATCTCCTCTCCTGCCTTGAAGAGTGTTCTGTTGGTGTCTGCTTCAGCAGGATCGAGTATCGACTTCGTCTTTACACTGAGGTCGAGGGACATATGGCCCGCGAGTGCGTGGAAAAATTCGAATTCCTCGCACAGGTCCGACCCTTCAGGAGCCTGAAGAATCGGATCGCATACATGGGCATAGGGCTCTTCATACCCCCAACCGCCGCCGAAATTTCCGATAAATTCGTTGAGCGCCGTGGTGCCATGGGTCTCATAGTGAATTCGGGGCGCAATGACGTAATCGGCAAGCGCACCGGTTTTCGACATGCGCGGATCAAAACAAACGAGGAGGTCGAGCGCCTTCATCGCCTCATATGTCTTGATCTGGTCTGGCCAAGCGAGCATGGGGTTCCCTCCGAGCACGAAAAGGGCCTTGATCTGGCCATCGCCGGGGGTCAAAATTTCATCGGCGAGGGCCCCTGTCGGAAGGCCGGAGATACATTCTTCCAAGCCTCGCACACGCAATTTTTGGCCGAAGCCCCAAGCCGGCATAGACCCTGTCCCAGCTGCAACTGCCGGAAACCCTTTGATGAACACACCCACATTTCGCTTAATGTCACCGGCCCGGCGCCAATGTCCCGTCAGGGTTTTAATGACAAGGTTTAGATATTCCGTTGCATTTCCATAGCCGGACATATTGGCCCCGGTCCCGCAGCTGATATCGCCCTTTTGGCAAGAGGCATAAAGCCGGGCGGCCTCCACGAGCTGCTCGGGAGGTACGCCAGCACGTTTGGAAACATGCTCAGGGCTGAAGGGTTCAAGTTGATCCTTTAGAGCGCCGAATCCCTCAACCTCCTCTCCAATAAAGTCCTTATCATAGAGTTCATCCGCGATAATTTGACGCGCGATACAGGCGAGTACGGCGGCATCTTCTCCGGGGCGACACTGCAAATGCAGATGTGCTTTCTTGGCTGCGTCGGTCTTGCGCGGATCAATCACGATCAACTTCATCCCGCGCTTGATTGCAGCATGGAGATTGCGCGCCGGGTTCATACCAAGGCCACCATTCATCGACACCAGCGGATTGGTTCCAACCAACATCAAACCATCCCACTCAGCATGTCGATATCCACCGGCCAGCCACGTCCCGTGCAACGCGCCAGCAATGCCCTTGCCGGGCTGGTCTATGGTGACCGAGGTGAAAATCATAGGGCTGCCAATCGCTTCCATGAAAGCAAGGGCAAAGGCCTGGGCTGGAAAGGTATTATAGCCGAACGTACCGATATAAATGGCAACGGATTCGGGGCCATGTTCGCGGATAATTGGCTCCAGCCGACTGGCAACCTCCGCCGACGCCACCTGCCAATTCACATCTTCATGTCCGCCTTGGGATAGGCGTCTTTGGCTATGGAGCAGCCGGGTTTTCACGCTATGATAACCAGCAAGTTCCCGACCCTTGATGCACGAAAAACCATGATAGGCGGGATTGTTCTTATCCCCATGGGTTGAAGTGGCCCGCCCATCCTCGTCAAAATCGACGACAAGGCTGCATTGTGCGTGGCAGGCGCGGCAGATGACATGTTTGCTGTCAGATAACATTCGCTTCCTCGCTTCTTTATCGACCAACTGTCTAATCAAACCAAAACAATCAGTCTTGCTTGTTTTTTTATATTGTCATATTCTACAACCAGAACAAATTAGGCAAGATCTAATGCATGGGAGACCGTTATGGCGGACGACATTGGCAAGACCACGATTATCGGAGGAGACAGATGCCCCGGTGCGAGCTATTCGGATCTGCTCGACCAGGATACACGTGAAGTCCCCCAGTTTTTACGAGACGAATCGTTTGAAGATCTCGGCAACGAACCGCTTGATACGGATCGGTATGTGTCCCAAGAATTCAAAGACTTGGAAGACAAGAAATTATGGCCAAACGTTTGGCAATTCGCCGCCCGCGAAGAGGATATGCTCGATCCGGGCGACACTGTTGTTTATGAAAATGGCACCAAATCCTATTTACTTGTTCGCCAGCAAGATGGAACTGTCCGTGCTTTTCATAATGTTTGCCTCCACCGGGGTCGTAAATTACGTACCAAATCTGGATTTTCTCGCGAATTGAAGTGTCTTTTCCACGGTTTTACCTGGAACAATGATGGCAGTCTGAAGGAAATTCCCTGCCGCTGGGATTTTCCGCACTTGTCTGAAGATAAAATGTCACTGCCTGAGTTGCG
>JBCBAO010000065.1:0-11302 GCA_038532405.1 Pseudomonadota bacterium
GCTTGGATGAACATGACACCGGCTGACTTTGAGGCCAGCGAGGATCCGTTCATCAAGCTGGCCGTTGCCCTTTATGAGACAGAACTTGCCGATGAGAACGCGTCCAAAGATCGTTCTGGCAGGTCGGCAGCGCTACGCCCGCAATATATGCAGGCAATCATCGACTGGCAGCGATCTAATGACTATGTGGCTTATCCCGATGCGAACAGCACCCTGCGCGTAACCTACGGCAATGTGCTTGGGGGATCCCCGAGAGATGGTTTGGTCTATGACCCGTTCACACGGCTGGAAGGCATCGTCGAAAAGCACACGGGCGAATGGCCTTTCATTGTACCGGAGAAACAAAGCGCCCTCATTGAGGCCGGTGACTATGGCGACTATGCGCTTGAGAGCCTTGGATCAGTGCCGGTGAACTTCCTATCAGATCTTGATTCCACAGGCGGTAATTCTGGGTCTGCGACCTTGAACGCAGATGGTGAATTGGTTGGTCTGTTGTTCGACGGCACCTTTGAAAGCGTCAACTCCGACTGGGATTTTGATCCACGCACGACACGAACAATTCATGTGGACACGCGTTACATGCTCTGGGTGATGGAGAAGGTAGACGATGCCGGCCACCTCATCGACGAAATGGACATTGTGTTCTAGCCACAGTTTCGCGCATCAGCTTGACAAGCCGTGCAACTGAACGGCGCGCAATGCCGCGGCGAACGAACGGTCGGGCATAGACCAGGCATGCCAGTCTGAGCTGGCCGGTCGCTTCGTTCAAGCGTCGAACAGTGAAGCACGGTTCGGTTGAAACCGGGCTACCCAAATCTCGTTTTAATATTGCGCAGGATCCAGTGCGTGCCTTCTGGGCCAGAGTTGAACTCCAGTTTTCCATCCATCTGTTTGCAAAGATCGTCTATGAGCGACAAACCAAGTGATTTGGTATCCTGAATACCTGCGCTGTCCGGCTCGAACCCAACACCATCATCGCGCACCGACAGGCACATCCGTTTCTGCGATACGGCCTCCAATTTCAGCGAGATAGACCCGCCATCCTCGTTAAAGGCATGCTTGAAAGCATTTGTCACAAGTTCTGAAATCGCAAGTCCCAGAGTTGTCGCAACATCCGGACCGACTTCGATATCATCGATATCAGCATGTATTTTTATGTTATCCTGTCCCATGCTCTGGGATAGCAAATCCATCAAATCGCCAACCAAAGTCCGCGCTTGAACGAAGCTATCGGCGCGCGCATGGTAAAGCTGGTCTTGAATAATCGCCATGGTGCGTAACCGGTGAGCCGTATCGCGTTGAATAAGGCCAGGGTCCGTGCCGAGTTCCAGATGTCTCGACTTGATGCTCAGCATACTGGTGAGAATCTGTAGGTTATTTTTGGCGCGATGCTGGGTCTCTTTGAGAAAAAGACGATTTGTCGTCGCAAGCTTTCGCTGCACACGATAAGAGCGGTAGGCAAAAGCCATGGCAATGAGCGCCAAAAAAGCACCGCCATATCCTATGATGGTTCGTAAGTTCGCCGTTCGCAGGCGTAGCAAAGCGATTTCTCGGCTTTGTTGAGCAAACGTCAATTCGCGGCCCCGCTCGCGGAGCTCGAACCTTATATCGGCATTCGCAGCGGCCCGCATTTTCTCGGCGTCATAACGGTCCTCCCCCATGGCGAGCGCAATGACGGCATGTTGCGATGCTTCATCTGGCCGCCCCATGGCATTCAGGACGCTGACCATGTTTTTATGATAATCCAATCGCCAATAACTATAGGTGGGATCCTTATCTAGGGACGTTTCATCAAGGCCTTCAGAGGACATGATCTCGCCCGCGCGGGCCAATGAGTGCTCGGCCTTGGCTGTATCCCCCATGTCCAAATAGCGGCTGGCAAGCCATGTGAACACCGCCGCCGCCTCGAGCGGGTTTCGCTTCTCCAAAATGACGGGAATCGACCCTTCGGCTTAAGGTAAGGGCCTCTTCTGTTCGGCCAACGGCGTGGAGAGACTTTCCATAGTGGTAGCCGAGATATCCATTCAGGCGATGGTCCGGATCGGCATTCGCAAGTTCAGCGGTCTTCTCATAATAGATCAAAGCCTGATCGTGGCGGTCGACAATGGCATGGGCCGTGGCAATATTTACAAAAATTACGGCGCGAGTTGACCAGCTTTGCAGACCTGTTGCGTCAAACGTCGCGAGCGCCCTTTCATACATTTCAATCGCGCGGTCACTCTCCCCGAGGTCTGAAAATATATTCGCGATGCTGTTGAGCGCACGGTATTGGCCTTGAAGGTCTTCCTTGCCCTCGAAGTGTTTCAGCACATCCTCGTAGATGTTGAGCGCGTTGGAGAAGTCGCCCTCCAAATAAGATTTCTGACCCAAAACATGCAAAATCAATGGGCTATACCCACTGATAAGCGAGTGCTCCAAGCGCTGAAGAATGTCTGGAGCCATATCGATGATGGCATCGTTTTCCAGTTGCTCGCTCAAGCGATGTAGTTTGGCAGCCGCCAGGCAATGGGAGAGCGTTTCTTCTCCGGATGCCTCCACCTCGCCAATCAGGTTTTGAAGCTGCTCCCCGGGAAAAACGGATTTCTGTACGAGAAGTGCATTTATGTTCTTGCACACCTGGAGTGCGACGGCGCGGTTGGCATATTTTTCGGCCCCAAGAAGGGCTTCTCTGAAATGGGTGAAAGCCATCTCGGAATTGTCCAAATACATCTCGGCAAGTCCCAAGCCTGCCCATAGATGATGCTTATAGGCATCCATTTGCACACTGACAGCGTGTTGAAGCGCTGTTTCATAACTTACACGCATGTCCCCATAGTTATGGTCAGCAAAAAGCACCCTACCTTGGGCATGGAGCAGAACCACCAATGTCAGATCATCGTTCGCTTGATGGGCTTGCTTAAGTTGGTCTTCGAGAACTTGCTCTACAGTCTCGTCCCGTTGCCTTGCGAGCTCCCTTGTATGAAGGCTCATCAACATACGCTTCGGATCGCGCGCCAACCCGCTCGACAGATCGATTATCTGCTCGCTGGGAATGTAGCCCCGGTCGTTTTTTAGATAGTCCTCTACAACAGCTTGCTGCGCAGATGGGCTCAAATCGAGCAGCTCGGCAAGGCAATCATCACGTTCAGCTTCCGCATATTCCCCGCGACTATCCAGGGATGCAATAAAGTCACGGCATATATTCGAGGCAGTTGCGGATGCAGATGAGCGTTCACAGCCCGCTAAAAGCAGAATACTGTAAAATAAAGCCGAAATATATAAAAATAGCCTACAAATATCTACAAAAGACATAATGCTCTTTACATAACAAAATCCATTCATATCGAAAAGAATGGCAATCGTTATATTTTGATATCTATGTCGACCAGATCGCAGATTACTTAACCACACAATCTGCGTTGCCCACCGGCCCACTCTACAAGGCTCGAAAAATGTTCGCAGTACCCAGCGAACAGGGCTTTCAGAACGGCTCACAGCTAGGCCTACCCAAAGGTCGGCTGTTACTTACAGTCGGGGTCCAAGGCAAACCTGGCTAAGGAAACATCCTCAAGCGAGCCGATGCGAGACGCAGCGATTTTCGCAATACGTGTGCTATCCCTCGTATTCACAACCAAATCCTTGATTATGGAAGACAAGCAAAGGGGCCATATGCATAAGATGCGTCTACTATATTCATCTGCCATACGGCTTTCAATTGCCCCGCAGGGCTCCAAAACCGGGGTCCCATTGAAAGGAAAAAATCCAGCTTTGTCCTGTTGGGCCTTGTGCAGCAAATCTACGAAGGCTGTGGCAACGTTTAAAATTTCGCTTTAACTAGCTGGCACTTTTGGGGGCTTGCCAGCAAGACTGCTTGGGAGAGCCGTCGCCGATCGATTGTAAAAGACCATGGTCAAACAACTTGTTTATCGAAGTCGGTCTGTTTCCGAGGTTACCCCAGATGCCTTGAACAACTTGTTGAGCACGGCGCGGAGAAACAATGCCGCCAGTTCTATAACTGGCCTGCTATTGTACGGCGACGGTCGCTTTATCCAGGTTTTGGAGGGCGGATCGGATGATGTGGACCAATTGTTCATGCGCATCCAAAACGACCAGCGACACTATGATGTCGAAATCGTTTATACGGGCTATTCGGATGCTCGGGCCTATCGTGACTGGCAAATGGCGTGCCGGCCGATATGGTATCGGGCGCATATGCCGGACATTTTTGTCCTTGCCGAACATGTTCTGGACCGTCAGCCACGCGTCGAACCAATCGATGTTGGGCAGCTAATGAAGACATTTTATAAGGGATCCATCCCCGTTCCTCCCCCATCGCGGGAAAAAATGAACTGACGCCATTAAAAGCTGCATGTGCTTGATTTAATTGGTTTTCAAAAAAATAACCCTTGAATTTAGAAGACGTTTTAGTTGGCAAATACAAGAATAAATCGGCGCTATAGATAAAACCGATAGCCAGAGACGGATAAACATTGTATTCTAACATTAGAGGGATAGATCGATTCTCCTTGCCATTGGATCGGCCCCTTGGGGGCGTGTATAATCCGCCACCCTACAAATTGGATTGTTGACCCGTGGCTCGCATTTTGATTCTAGACGACGATTTCGGCGCATCGCACGAACTGTCTACCATGCTTGCCAGTATGGGGCACAAAACGGTCATCGCAACCCATGATGCCCAGCGGGCTATGGTTGTCGCGGAAGATGAACGTCCCGAAATTGCGATGGTTAGCATCAACTTACGCGGCCCGAGGGACGGTATAACGGTTGCCGGCCACCTGCGCGATATGTTGCCGATCAAGGTCATTTTCCTATCACACACGGCAGACAGGGAGACGGTTAATCGCGCAAGCGCAGTTAAACCCCTCGGATACCTTCTAAAGCCCTTTACCGAAGACACAGTCTTCGCTTGCCTCTCGGTGGCGCTCGCCAGGGAGACCGCTGATACTCTACCGGTTGATTTCAAAAAGCTTTCCGAAGAATCGGTTGGTGTATCCCGTCTTCCCAATGCAACGCTTGAGATGATTACGGACTACATCCTGAAAACACTGGATCAGGAAATTTCGCTGAAAACGCTGGCAGAAATTGCCCGTATGAGTGAAAGCAGTTTTTCAAGACGGTTTAAGTCAACGACCGGCATTTCTCCCTATCAATTCGTTGTTCAGGAACGGATCGAAGAGGCCAAACGTCTGCTACGGGATACCGATTGGTCACTAGCTGATATCGCTATTGCCGTCGGCTTCAGCAGCCAATCGCATTTTTCAACGGCCTTCAAGAAAGCCGTAAAGCTCACCCCGATGAGCTATCGGCGACTATAAAACTCGCACCCAGCAAGCCGATTTTATCTCTCCTCACCTGATTTTGCTGCTCCCAAATGCAAAGGCGAGCAGTTTGGTGTGCCTGTCTCTTATGCATCAGACGAAAGGTAGCGTTTCGACTTGGTTTTGATGGGCCCGAAACCATGAGAAAAAGGGCGACACCAAAAGATGCCGCCCTTCCCTATTTTAAAACAATCCGATTCAAGACCGCTTAGAATTCGAAACGGATTCCGAATTGGACCGACCAGACAGACGGCTCAATAAAGAGGTCATCGTCCAGTTGGCTTGCGGGCGAGAAGTTCGAGAATTGAAATGTCGATGGGTCATCCGGATCGACGCCCACCTCGATAACGGGCACAGCTTCTGCAATTGCCCCCCGGTCGCGTTCGCGGAAAACGTTCCGGCTATCGTTTATGAGGTTCAAGAAGTTCTCAATGTCTGTGAAGAACACAGCCCGCGCATCCGGCAAGTAACGGGTTAGGAAGGTTGGCAATTCCTGCTCAAATCGAATGTCGAGGTCATTGAAGAACGAGTCCTGAAAGGCGTTCCGAGGTAGGATTTGCCCAGCAAAACCGGCCAGCCCTTCGTCGGCAACAAAGGCGTTAAACAGAGCTTCGGCATCCGCGGCCGTTTGCAGAACGTCGCCATCTCCGTTGACTGCATCAACAAAGACGACGTTGACGTCCCCGCCTGGAATGAAGAGCAGGTTACGATCTTCGTCATCCGTATCACCGAAATCGAAGGCGTTGACATTTCCACCGTCCGGACTGGAGAAGGTGAAGCTGAACTGACGACCCGACCGGCCATTATAAAACAGCGTGATTGCAGAGGTCAGATCCGGGAAGAGCTCTTGCTCGAACCGGGTGGCCAGGGTCACATTGTGTTCATTAAACAAACCGCTTGGTGCCACTGTGTTACCATTGATCGCCGCCGTCGCAACTTCTTCAAAGTTAGAAGTGGCCGTGGAAGACGTCTGGGGGTTCACATTGGTTACATCTGTAAAGGCGTAACCGAAGTTAAAGTCCACCGCGCCGTCACCGAGGCCAGGAACAGTGTAGTCCCACCGCTTGGCAAGTTGCAGGGAGACCGTATCGGAATTGCCATCACCGCCAACCGCATTGGTAAGCAGAATATCCTGATCATCCCCGCCGGCATCACAGACACCGCCCTCAGCAAGTTGCTCAGCCGGGCCCGAGAACCCTGCCCTTGGCCCGAGGAAGACCGCGTCGCATCCGTCAAGCAGCGGGTTAACGGCGTTGAAAATCGGGCGGCCATCCGGTGCCGTACCAATTTCGGTCAGTGTCAGATCGATAAAGTCGAGGGAGTTATTGTTGATGGTATGGATATAGTTGACGTTCACCGTCCAATCATCAAAGAAGCCACGGGCTGCGCCGCGGAAATCCGTGATATGATTGAACCCGATGCTGTAGCGCGTAACCGTTGGCAAATCGAGGTCCGGATCGATTGCATCAATGCGACCCGTACCAGCCGCCGCCCCCGCCTGGGCAAGGTTTACAACACAGTCAGGAAGCGTGATCACACCGCCAGTGCCCTGGACGATCAAATCATCATCAGTACACCCAGCAGCAGAGCTGAACGACCCCGCGAAGGCTGTGGCGAACCCGTCATTGGAGAAGGCATTCGAGAAGAAGACGGTTGGATCACTTCCGGAGAAAATACCCGCTCCACCCGTAATGGTCGTCGACCCGAAAAGGTCCAAGGGGGACTCATAGATAAAGCCAACCCTCGGCTGGACCGCTTCGAGGTCGTTGAAAGAGGTTGTATTGGCGAAACCGTACCGATCGAGAAAGATCTGGTTGAAGGTCGGCACATCGTCGGAATCGTAGAAGTCCCAACGCAGACCGCCCGTCAAGGTAAGGTCAGGTGTTACCTGCCACTCATCCTGGATGTAGAGCGTGTGGATGTTCCGGCGGAATGAAGCAGCCGCGGTATTGATATCGCCGCTTGCAGACGTGGTTGCCGTTACGACAGAGGCCTGGCGGTTTGCGAGGGCGTCGACGTCGGCAAAGACGAATTCGCCCGTGGCCTCAACAGCGAACAGGTTGAATACATCAAGACTGTCGAGCTCGTATCCGGCCGTAAAGGTATGATTACCGAAGACATAATCACCCTTCAGTTTAATCTGATCGATTTGGGTGACGAGCGCGTTTGCCGAGCGGAAAGATCCAGGACCATTGACGATCTGGTTATCAACGTTGGCAGGTAGACCATCGACGCCAACGACGAAGCGCGGGATCGGGACCTCGTCTTGGGCTTCACCGCCCCCAACCGGGTCCTGAATATCCTCGACGTCTGACCGGGAAATCCGAAACTCGGTCGAGAAATTATCTGTCCAATCAGAGAACAAGCGTAGCGAATAACTGTCGAGTTGCGTACCGGATTGCTCGAAGGTGTTGGCAAAAATGAAGTCAACATCTTCTGGCCCAGCCGATCCGAAATCAGGTTCGATGAACAGCTCATCCAGGAACGTATAGGTAAAGGCCGCCCTATGGCGGTCCGTAATATTCGCATCGAGGCGGGCAATCACCCGCGTGTTTTCCTCGTCGACGGTCGTTGGTATGCCGCCGGTGGCTAGGCCAAACTCATTCTCGAGAACCGATTGAATGGCTTCGATCTGGGCCAGGCTTGAATTGGTTTCATTCACAAACCCGAGCTCTGCCGGACCCGTGTCAACAAAGTTTGTATCGGCGAACTGTTCGTAGGTCACTGCAAAGAACAAGCGGTCTTTGATGATTGGCCCGGAGAGGCTCGCTCCCCATTGCAGGTTTTCAAAGTCCTGGAACCCAAGATCGTCTCCATCAAGCTCGTCGCCAAACAGATTGTCGTTGGAATAAATAAAGAAGCCCGATCCATGAACTTCATTTGTACCGCTTACGGTGACAACATTGATGTTACAGCCGGTAAACGCGCCATATTCGACATCAAATGGGGCAAACTCGACAGACACTTCCTGGATAGCATCAAATGGGATGGGAGATGCATTCCGGCTTGGGAAGCCCGATGCGTTCAAGCCAAATCCATCGCTGGAACGGACGCCATCAACGGTAAAACTGTTGCCGCGATTGTTGCCTCCGAGACAGCTGATATTGTCGTCATTTGTTTCATCAATGATGACCCGTGGGTCCAGGCGGATGGTGTCCCGCAAGTCCCGGTCAATGGATGGCAGATTGGAGAGCTTATCGAGGCCAAAACTTGTGCCAGGACCAATCGCAAGCTGTTGGAGGTTGGTGCGGTCCGCCGAGATAACGATTGTTTCGAGGGTGCGAGCGTCAGCAACCTCTTGCCCAAGGGAAAAGCTCAACCGCGTTGCGCCCGAAATCGAGACTTGAACATTTTCCTTTACCTGAGACTGGCGATTTGCAGCGCTCACCTCAACCCGGTAAGGCCCACCAATCGCGAGGTTCCGTGCCGAAAAGAACCCGTCATCATTGGTTGTAATACTCCGCACCTGATTGGTGCGCGTGTCGGTGACCGTAATTGCTGCATTCTCAATGGGCGCGCCGCCCGCATCAGTCACCTGGCCGCGAATTTCCGACCTTGTTTGCTGCGCATAGGCGGCCGGTGCCAACGCCGTCGCAGCAATCACCGAAGCGGCAACGCCGCCCAGGAAGGACCACTTCTTCATTTTGTAACCCCTATTTGAACCCGTGACACCCAACGCATCACGTGGACCGCTATATGTTGCGCTTGCGAAGGTTGTGTGACGAGCTCTGCGCAACGCTGTGGAAAAGGAAGCCTTTAGGGAGAACCTGTGTCATTTTACACACAGATTAGGGGCACAACCTTCCAATTTCCGTCGCTTTTGAGCGTTGCTTTGATCGAATGGCGCATCCCACGCTTCGCGGTATGTCAGCAGACCGGGCGCTTGATTCGCGATCGTACCGGTCAAGAATGAAGATCGCTGCCAATACGCGCGACCCTATTTTGCCAAGACAAGGATAGCGCAAACCGGCTTTTTTGTGTTGACTTAGGTCCTCGCCTTGGGAGGGGCACGACATGTTAAATATCTTGAGTTTGTTTGGGCGCGCATCGGCCAAGCTGATGGCGACCTTTGTGACGGTTATCGGGCTCATGCTGCTCGGGTTCACATTTTTTCCGAGTGCGCTGAATGCGCTCTCGGACTTTTCCAATTATTTAGAGGGTTTCCTGCGCGACCCCCAGGTCGATGAACAGGGCAAATTCCTTTTCCGCACCCTTGTCAACGAGAACACGATTTTCGGGATCTTAATGACCATGATTGCCCGTTCCCTGGTGGAACTTGCAGCGCTTGTCTTCGGCGGTGGGTGGAAGGCGATGTTTTCCGGCTAAGGCGCTCGATTGGCCGGGTCACGAACCTTTTAACCGCTTCAGGCTTGCTAAGGGAGGACAGCCTTGTCTTTATGACGGGTGAGTCACGTTTTTGATGCCATCGCTGCGCCAAAAGGATCTGCCCCAATGACCCCTCGCTCACTCTCTATCCCCAGGACATGGTCAACTTTCAGCTTCAGCAGTGTTTTCTCCGCTTTTATTTACCCCGCCCTCGGCCTCGCTCTGCTCATCACGATGATCGTACTTGGGGTCGCCCTGAGCGGGGTCTCCTTGCATTGGTATTATTTGCCACTTGGCCTCGGTGTTTCGGCGCTGGCGGTTTTTCTTTGCAATCTTGGGGTCGGTCCGCTCCATCGAATTTGGCAGCACAGGGCCGGTGAAATCACTGGCTTTGGACAGATCATCGTTATGGTAAACCTCGCCCTCGCTATGCAGGGTAAAGTGACCGACTGGGTCAATTACCATTCCCAGCACCACCGATTTGCCGACCAGCCGGGAGACCCCCACAATCCATTTGAGTCCAAGCGGTGGGCCTGGGTCGGCTGGATCATCTGGCGCGACCCAATCGATATGGCGCGCCCGATGCCCCTTTGGATCAAGGAAAATGCTATCATCCGGTTCCTCGACAATCGATACAATACGATCTCACTTTTGATCCATCTTGTCGTGCCGGCGCTTGCCTATGTCCTGACTTGGTTTTTTGGCGGATCGCTCATTTTAACCGGCATTGTCCATGCAAGCGTCGTTATTGGGCGTGCCATACAATTCCACGCAACGACGCTCGGCATTAATGTGTTGGGTCACCTGCCGACGCCAAAATGGGCAGACCATCTGATGGCCCTGCTAACCGGCGGGGAAGCTTATCATGACCACCACCATGACGAACCTTCAAGCGCGTTGCACTTGCCGCGCAAAGGCCTGTTCAACCGTATCTTTGACTATAACGGCACGACCTTGCTCATCTTCGAAAAGCTGGGCTGGGCGAGAAATCTGAAAATCGCCCCGCAATTTGTGTGAATGCCGAGATGATGTCTAAGCGACCAGACGGGTCACGAGCCGGCTGCGCATAGCCTCGTCAATGCCCAACACATTGGATAAGTAAGCGTCCAGGGACCCAGCCTCAGTTCGAATAGACGTAAATGCTGTTTCCAAATACTTCGCCCGCACCCCCATGAAGGGACGATAGACATCGGCATCATATTGCTTGCCGAGCATATTGTTAAAATAGTCCCGGGCCTCATCCAAGCGTTCATCAACCCGAGCGGCGACATTGGTGAGCTCATAGTCGGCCATGATGTCGCCGTCGTCGACACCAAGAACATGGTGGGTCAAGGCGCATAAAATACCGGTCCGGTCTTTACCAGCAGCGCAATTCACAAGGGCGGGCCCATCGGTGCCGGCAAGTTGGACAAACCAGTCGCGAAATAGGGATTGGTGATGGGGTCTGAACGGCGCGGCCCCATAATACTCATTCATCCAATTGTCCGCTTTTTGCGCACTTGCTTCAACACGCTGCAGAAACCGTTGGTGGGGTGCTTCGGTTTCGCGTCCGCCATCATGGGTAATTATGGTTGGCGCATGCCAATTTCCGGCCATACGCTCACGCTCATCGGGCCGGCGCAAATCGAAGCCCCCCACCAACGGTTTCTGCAGCGTGT
>JBCBAO010000066.1:0-11190 GCA_038532405.1 Pseudomonadota bacterium
CGGCAAATCATTGTAGATGGCCCATCCGGCAATCCCGGTATTGGCCAAGGCACCGACGGGCACGCCATCAAAATTGGATTCTTCGACGATCCCGAGGGCACCGCCGCGCATGGGCGTGTTCAACTCCACCGGCGGCAGGTAGGCATCCATGTCGCTCATCCAGATCCGATTGGTGGGATCAATGGAGAGATAAACGGTACGCACACGGACCTGGCCTGCGGCGAGGGGGGGCATCTCTTCGCTCACAAGTTCCAGATCCCCTTCGGCGAGCTTGCCGACGGGGCGCTTGCGCAGAATCCAGGTTTGATTGGTCGGCATGGCGAGCTCCTCTTCGATGTGTTTTCTTGTCCCTAGCCCTTTCGGGCAAGGCGCGCTAGAGCAAGGGCTCCCATAGGAGGGGAAACCATGCCATCGGCCCCAATCGGCGACGACAGCCACCTCTATCTCATTGATGCGTCTGCTTATATTTTTCGTGCTTACCACGCGCTGCCACCCCTGACGCGCAAGTCCGATGGATTGCCCGTGGGGGCTGTTTCAGGGTTTTGCAATATGCTCTGGAAGCTGCTGGAGGAGTTGAAAGGCCCGGACCGGCCGACGCACTTTGCCTGCGTGTTTGATAAGGGCTCTTATACCTTCCGCAACGATCTCTACCCGGACTACAAGGCCAATCGTGACGAACCGCCGGAGGATCTGCGTCCGCAGTTCCCCATTGTGCGGGAAGCGGCCATTGCCTTTGCAACCCATGCTCTCGAAATGGAGGGGTATGAGGCTGATGATCTGATCGCGACCTATGCCAAAGCAGCCGAGGCAAAGGGTGCGCGCGTGACCATTGTCTCATCGGACAAGGATCTGATGCAGCTCGTCTCCGACAAGGTTGTGATGCTGGATACAATGAAGAACAAAACGCTGGACCTTGCCGCCGTGCATGAAAAGTTTGGTGTTGGACCGGAGCTTGTGGTGGATGTGCAGTCGCTCGCGGGCGACAGCGTCGACAATATCCCCGGTGCGCCGGGGATCGGCATCAAGACCGCGGCGCTTTTGATCAATGAGTATGGCGATGTCGATACGCTGCTGGAGCGGGCCGGTGAGATTAAACAGAACAAGCGGCGCGAAACCCTGATTGAACATGCTGACCAGGTGCGCCTGTCGCGGGACTTGGTGACGTTGAAAACCGATGTGCCGGTGGATGTACCGATGGAGGATCTCGCGGTTTCGGACCCCGACCCTGGCGACCTCATCGGCTTCCTGGAAAAAATGGAGTTTCGCACCATCACGCGCCGCGTGCGGGAGGCCATGGAACTCGATGGTGTGATCGAAGAGCCCTCGCCGGAGGAGCAGGGCGTTGATCGGTCGGCCTATGAAACCGTGCGCGATCTTGCGGCCCTTGAAGCCTGGATCGAAAAATGCCGCGCCGCCCAGGTGTTCGCGATAGATACCGAAACCGACGGGCTGGACCCTGTGGCCGCAAATCTGGTTGGGATTTCCCTCGCCACGGCTCCGAATGAGGCTTGCTATATCCCGCTGGCCCATGTCGATCCGGACACGTCCGGCGATGGCGATATGTTTGGGGCCGATCCGCCGCGGCAAATCCAGATGCAGGCGGCACTCGACCTTTTGCGGCCGCTCCTGGAGGATGAAGCGGTTCTGAAAATCGGTCAGAACATCAAGTATGATCTGAACGTGTTCGAGAAGGTCGGGATCTCCGTCTCACCGATCGATGATACGATGCTGTTATCCTTCGTATTGAATGCGGGGACCCACAATCATGGTATGGATACGCTGTCGGCGCGTTATTTCGGCCATACGCCGATCCCGTTCAAAGAGGTCTGCGGGTCCGGCAAATCCATGATCAGTTTTGCCCAGGTGCCCCTCGATAAGGCAACCGAATACGCCGCTGAGGATGCAGACATCACGCTGCGCCTCTGGCAGCTGTTCAAGTGCAAATTGCCCGAAGCCCGGGTTACCACGGTATACGAAACCCTGGAGCGGCCCCTTGTTCCAGTGATTGCCGATATGGAGCGCGCCGGCATTAAGGTGGACCGGGATGTGCTCTCGCGGCTGTCGTCGGATTTTGCTCAGCGCATGGCGGGCTATGAAGCGGAGGCCTATGAACAGGCCGGGCGCGAGTTTAACATGGGCTCGCCCAAACAGCTCGGTGAGATCTTGTTTGACGAGATGGGTCTTGAGGGGGGCAAGAAAACCAAGACCGGTGCCTGGCAGACCGGGGCCGAAGTGCTCGAAGATCTGGCTGCGGCGGGCCACGGGCTGCCCCAGACCATTCTGCAATGGCGCTCCCTCTCCAAGTTACGCTCGACCTATACAGAAGCGCTCCAATCCGCCATCAACCCCGATACGGGGCGTGTGCATACGAGCTTCGCCATGGCGGCGGCGCAGACTGGACGACTTTCCAGCTCGGACCCCAACCTGCAGAATATTCCGATCCGAACCGAAGAGGGCCGTAAGATCCGCGAAGCCTTCATCGCCGAGCCGGGGCATGTCTTGATCTCCGCTGACTATTCGCAAGTCGAGTTGCGCCTGCTTGCCCATATCGCTGGTATTGATGCCCTGCGCGATGCGTTTCGTGGCGGGCTCGATATCCACGCCATGACGGCGAGCGAAATGTTTGGTGAACCGATTGAAGGTATGGACCCGATGATGCGTCGCCGGGCCAAGGCGATCAATTTCGGAATTATTTATGGTATTTCCGCCTTCGGACTGTCGCGGCAATTGTCGATCCCCCGCGCCGAGGCAAGCGCATACATCAAGTCCTACTTTGAAAAGTTCCCCGGCATTCGAAAATATATGGACGATACGAAGGCGTTTGCGACGGCGAAGGGATATGTCGAGACGGCGTTTGGGCGACGTCTGAATATTGACTTGAAAAACGCCAAGGGGCCGAGCCGCGGCTTTGCCGAGCGCCAGGCGATCAATGCGCCGATCCAGGGGTCGGCGGCGGATGTGATCAAGCGGGCCATGGTGCGGATGCCGGGCGCGCTTGCCGATGCCGGGCTGAAGGCAAAGATGTTGCTGCAGGTGCATGACGAGTTGATTTTCGAAGCTCCGGAAGATGAGGCGGACAAAACGCTTGAGGTCGTGCGCCAGACCATGGAGCGCGCGCCGTTGCCGGCGCGGGAGTTGTCTGTTCCGTTGCTCGTGGAGGCCCAGGCGGCGGCGACCTGGGGCCAGGCCCATTAGGGCAGGGTCATGCGAAATCGCCCGGTCCCACATATTGATCCTGAAGAGGCTGACTTTGTCCGGGGGCTCGTGCTCCATCAAGATGAGGCCTTGATCGCCTTCGACAAACCGTCGGGCCTGCCGGTTCAGACCCGCGGCAATCGTGGGCGTTGCCTGGAGAATTTGCTGCCTGCATTTGCCCGCTCCAATGGCAAGTCTCCGCGCCTGGTGCATCGGCTGGATACCGGAACATCGGGCGTGGTTCTGGCTGCGCAGACGAAGCCCGCAGCTGCGCACCTTTCCAAGGAATTTGCAGAGCGGCGGGTGAAGAAGATCTATCTGGCGCTGGCTGGCGGTAGGCTGCCAAATGAGTCGGCAGGGCGGATCGACCAGGCGCTGCGATCCTGCAAGGGGGAACGTGGCCAGCCGCCCATGGCTCCGAGCGATGCGGAAAACGCCCAAACTGCGGTGACGGGCTGGCGGATTTTGGCGCGGGCGGGGGAGGTTGCCGTATTTGAGCTGCGCCCGCAAACGGGCCGGATGCACCAGTTGCGAGCGCACCTTAAATATCTCGGCTGTCCGATCCTTGGCGATCCGCTCTATGGGCCAGACAAACGCCCTTCAGGTCGGCTTATGCTGCATGCCGCATCGCTCGCTTTGCAGCATCCGAGCGGCCATGACTTTGACATTGCAGCGCCGGTGCCGGATGCGATGGGTCAGGCTGCACTGGAAGCAGGGCTGGCGGTGGGCGCGATCGAGGCGTAAAGAGCGGCCTATGAACGGATTTTTCCTCGTTGCGACCGGCGGCGCCATTGGCGCGAGCCTGCGCCATGCCGCAGGTCTCGCTGCTGTGCGCTTTGCCCCGGCCGGGTGGCCGTATGCGACGTTTTTTGTGAATGTGGCCGGGAGTTTCGCCATGGGGCTGGTGATCGGTTGGCTCGCCTTGAAAGGCGGAGCTGGCGGACAGGCAACGCGGCTCTTCCTCGCCACTGGCATACTGGGCGGCTTTACCACCTTCTCGGCGTTTTCCCTTGAGGTGGCCAAGATGGTTGAGCGCGGGGCCATGGCGCGCGCGGCAAGCTATGCCGGGCTTTCCGTCGCCCTGGGACTGGGCGCTTTGTTTGCGGGTCTCTGGCTCGCCAGGCGGGCGCTGGCATGAGCGGTAAGAGCGTGAAAACCGAGACGGTGACCCATGAGGAGGCTGGCGCGCGGCTTGATCGCTGGATCAAGCGACGCATGCAGGTGACCCAAGGCGAGGTTGAGAAGCTCCTACGGACCGGACAGATCCGCGTTGATGGCGGCCGGGCAAAGTCCAATACGCGCCTGGAGGCAGGCCAGGCGGTGCGGTTACCGCCCCAGCGCCGGAAGGCGGACGCAAAGCCTGGGGACGATTTTCCCGGTGGGCGGTTTTCCGGCGGCGACCAGGCGTTTATGCGCGATATGGTGCTCTATGAAGACGAAGACTTATTCGTTCTGAACAAGCCGCCGGGGTTTGCTGTGCAGGGCGGGACAAACACCTATCGCCATGTGGATGGCATGCTTGGCTATTTGCGCGGCGATAGCGAGCATCGCCCGAAACTTGTCCATCGTTTGGACAAGGACACGTCCGGGGTTCTCGCGATTGCCAAACATCCGGCGGAGGCCGCAAGGCTTGGGGAGCTGTTCCGGGGGCGCAGCCTCGACAAGGTCTATTGGGCCGTGACGATACGTGTGCCGCAACCGCGGTCTGGACAGGTGCGCTGTTGGATGGCGCGGGGCACCGGCGAGGAGGGGATGGAGGACCGCGAGCGGATGTACCGGTCCAAACAGGGCCGGGATTTCGCCAAACATGCAATTTCCGACTATGCCGTTGTTTCCACGGCCGGTCAGAAGGCGGCCTGGGTGGCGCTGAAGCCAATTACCGGGCGGACCCATCAGCTGCGTTTCCATATGGCCGAACTCGACACGGCGATCCTCGGCGACGACAAATACACGACCCGGCGCGAAGTGCCCCAGGGCGTCGCCCCAGGGCTGCATTTGCATGCCCGGGCGCTAACCCTGCCGCGGGCGCGGGGCAAACCGATAACGATTACCGCGCCACTCCCCTGGCATATGAAAGAAACCTTTGAGACCCTTGGCTTTCTGGAGAGTGAGGCGGGGCGCGATCCATTGGATCCGTTCCTATGATTGGAGCAGAGCGGGCGATCGCTGCTGGATATGCGGCGTTCAAGCGCGGCGACCATGATGCGGCTCGAAAGGCGCTTAAAGGGGTTGGTCATGCCCAGGCGGTGCACTTGCTTGGCCTTGTGGAGAAGGCAGCCGGTAATGTTGACGCCGCACGCGGGCAGCTCGACAAAGCCCTGCGCCTCGACCCGTCCAATCCGGAAGTTCACAACAATCGCGGCCTGTTGGCGCGTCAAATGGGGGATTGGCCCCGGGCCGAAGCAGCGTTTCGGGAGGCGCTGCGGCTGAAGCCTGGGTTTCGCAGTGCGCGCCTCAGCCTGATACGGACCTTGAAACAGCTCGATCGGCTCGATGAGGCCCTGAGAGAGGCCAACGGCCTCCTCACCGCAAATGCAGCGGACGTCGATGCCTTAATCCTGAAGGCGCAGATTGCCCGAACGATACGCGATCTTGATATGGCTGTGGATGCGATCGGGGCGGCATTGCGCCTCGCCCCGCAAAACCCGTTTGCCCACCATGTCGCTGCCTCGGTCGAACTGGACCGGGGGCAGCTTCAAGCCGCCGAGAAACGGCTCGACCAGCTCGTATCTGGCGGGTTTGACCGCGCGGAGGTTCGCTCCTTGCTCGCCCGTGCCCACCAGGAACAAGGCCGCCTCGACGCAGCTGAACGCCATGGCCGGCAGGCTTTTGCCATGGCTCCCAATGGAGAAAATCTCCAGTTTCTTGCCGATACCTATTGGATGCAGGGGCGCATCGATGCGTTCAACAAGCTGGTGGACGAGGCGTTGAGCCAACCGGCGACGGCAATTCCGGGGCTGGATCTCATGCGCAAATCGGGTGGAACTGAAGCTGCCCTTGATCGGTTGGAGAAGCTTGCGCCGGCGGTTCAGGCCTCGCTGGGCGGACTGTCGCTGCGCTCGGCCTTGCTGCTTGACCTTGGCCGGGCGGGTGAGGCGGTCGACGCGGCCCGGCGCGCCGATGCACTGACCCCGGACTGGCGCGAAAATCACAATCTCGTTCGGGCCCTGCTTGCGACGGGCGAGGCGGGCGAGGCTCTGGCGCTGATCCTGAAGGCCCGCGCCGAAGATCCCCTTAGCCAGTTTTGGCTCGCCTATGAAGCAACGGCCCTGCGTGCCCTTGGCGATGACCGATACCATGAGCTGATTGATTATGATCAGCATGTCAGGGCTTATACTTTGCCTGCGCCGGACGGCTTTGCCTCCCTTGAGACGTTCAATGCCGCACTTATGGAGACGATTGATCGTCTGCAATTGTTTTCTGCCCATCCTCTGTTGCAGTCCCTGCGGTCCGGTTCCCAATCTGCGCGGGATTTGACAACGGTTAATGATCCTGTGCTTACCGCTTATTTCGAGGCGCTGGACGCGCCCATTCGAGATTATATGGAGGCGCTCGGGACATCGCCTGACCATCCGAGTGCAGCGCGGAATACGGGCGCCTATAGGATCGCCGGCTGCTGGTCGGTTCGCCTGTATGGCGGGGGACACCATATCAACCATATCCATCCCCGGGGGTGGATCAGTTCTGCTTATTATGTCGACGTACCAGCTGAAACCCGTAGCGGCGATGGCCATGCCGGCTGGATCAAATTTGGCGAGCCGCCGATGCAAACCATTCCTGCGAGCCCACCGGAAAAATGGATACAGCCGCTGCCCGGCCGGCTCGCCCTGTTCCCATCTTTTCTCTGGCATGGCACAGAGCCAATTCTTGATGCCTCCCGCCGTGTGACGGCCCCGTTCGATGTGGTGCCAGCATGACCTTGAAACTTGCCATCTGGGACATGGACGGCACAATTATCGATAGCCGCGAGGTGATTCAGACCGCGATGGAGCGGGCATTTGGCACCCTGTCCCTCGCGCCCCCCGCCTATGAGCAAACCCGACAAACCATCGGTTTGCCCCTGGATGAAGTCTGCCGCCGATTGATGCCGGAGGGGACGGATCTCGCCATTCTTCCGGATCTGGTGAAAACCTATAGCCAGGCTTTTGTTGCACGCCGGGCAGAGCCGGGGTTCGTTGAGCCGCTTTATGATGGCGCGATACCCGCGCTCGATGCCCTGCGCGCTGACGATTGGTTGATCGGGCTGGCGACGGGAAAGTCCCGCCGGGGGATTGATGCGATTTTCGAGATGCATGGGCTGTCGGACTATTTTGATACGATCTGGTGCTCCGATGACGGTCCGGGCAAGCCGCACCCGTTTATGGTAGAAGAAGCGATGAAGGCAGTCGGGGCCGAGCCCCACCAGAGCCTGATGATTGGGGACGCGGTGTTCGACATGCAGATGGGGCGTGCTGCAAATGTCGAATGCCATGGTGTTTGCTGGGGGTTTGGCACGGCTGAAGAGCTGACCACGGCCGGAGCGCACCAGGTGCACCATGGCTTTGAGACATTATCTGGAGCCCTCGACACCTTTTCGAAAGTGACGTCGCAACATGGCAACTGAAACGCTGAAACGCTTCTACAAATCGGTAACAGTGGAAGCGGAGGGGGCCGAATGGGCCGTGGCCCTGGATGGCCGCAGGGTCAAGACACCGGCGAAAACGCCGCTGCGCGTCGCATCGCGGAAGCTGGCCGATGCCTTGGCTGAGGAATGGGCCCGCCAGGGCGAAACAATTGATATTCAAGGCATGCATTTGACCCGTCTTGTAAATGTTGCGCTCGACCGGACACCGCAGGAGCGCGCGGGCCTCGTTCAGGAAGTGCGCCGCTATTGCGAGACGGATTTGCTCTGTTTTCTGGCAGAAGATCCGGCGGAGCTACGGGACCGACAGATTGCGCTCTGGCGTCCGATACGGGCCTGGGTCGGGCAAGCCCTTGGGATTGTTCTTATGGAAGCCCCCGGCGGATTGTTGCATATGCCACAGCCTCCGGCCTCCCTTGATGTCGCGATTGCCTATGCCGACGCGCTGGACAACCTGCGCCTGACCGGCCTCGTCTTTGCCATGGGCCTTTATGGCTCTGCCTTGCTGGCTATGGCTGTTGAGCAGGGGGAACTGACCGCCACTGCGGCCTATGATTTGTCGATCCTGGACGAGCTGTGGCAGGGGAAAAAATGGGGCATAGATGCTGAAAATGAGGCACGCCAAGCGGCGCAAAGGCTAGAAGCGGGTGCTGTCGGAACATTTTTTTCGGCTCTTTTTATAGAATAAAATCCAATAAAAACAGTATTTGTGAGCGAAAGCTCACTATATGAACGGAAAATATCCAGCCGCTCAGGTGGGGTTGCAGGTCGCTCATGCAGAGTGCACCCATGATGAAACGCATCATGAAAACTGGAGTGATGGCCGTTGCGTTGGCTGCGTCTGCTCTCCTCGCCTCTCCTGCGGTTGCCGAAGCTCAATCGCGCGGTTCGACCTCAGCGGAACTTCGCGGCGGGGTCGAGTTTAATCGCGGCCTAACGCTGCGGAACCGCGGGGGCAATTTCCGCCGCATCAACCATGGCGGCGGCTTCCATGGCCCGAAGCTGAATGCCTATGGCCAGACCCCGCAGGAGGTCCAGTACCTCATTGACCAGGCAATTTACGAGTGTGATTGCCAGTTGCAGGTTGATGCCCAGCGATACGGCTATGTTGATGCCGATTTCCGCCGCCCACGCGTGGAACAATTAGGCCCGAAGAAATTCGCGGTCTATGGCCGGGCCAAGCTGTTTGATGGCTATGACTATGCTCGCCAGCCCTATGAGTGTCTGGTTCGGCGTGGATCGATCCGGACGGCGAGCGATCTTTACCCGGTTCGCTTTTCCAACCGGCACAGGGGTGGCTTTCGCCGGGGCGGCATAACCCTCTCCTTTGGCAGCCGCTGGTAGGCATCTGCCCCTCATCAGAAAGGTTGTGCAGCGCGCTTCGATATCGGGGCGCGCTGCCTCTTTTGGACGAAGCGGCTTGTCAATGCGCGCGGTGGCCTTATCAAGGCGGTGAAACATTTAGGGCCGATACGGATAAGCAGGGCTGGATACTATGCAAGATATTCTCGACGCACTTGAAGCAAGACGGGACCGCGCGCGCGCCGGGGGCGGTGAAGGCAGGATCGAACGTCAACACGCCAAGGGCAAACTCACCGCTCGCGAGCGGATCGATGTGTTGCTGGATGAAGGTAGCTTCGAGGAATGGGATATGTTTGTCGAGCACCGCTGCTCTGACTTCGGCATGGGGGAGCAGACCATTCCCGGCGATGGCGTGGTCACCGGTTTCGGCACCATTAATGGCCGGCTTGTCTACGTGTTTTCAAAGGATTTCACCGTGTTCGGTGGATCGCTTTCCATGGCCCATGCTGAAAAGATCGTCAAAGTGCAGCAGGCCGCGGCGCGCAATGGTGCACCCGTCGTGGGCATATTCGATGCTGGCGGTGCGCGGATCCAAGAGGGCGTTGACAGCCTGGCCGGGTATGCTGACATTTTCATGGAAAATGTTCTGTCGTCCGGCGTGATCCCGCAGATCAGCGTCATCATGGGCCCGTGTGCTGGTGGCGATGTCTATTCCCCAGCCATGACGGATTTTATCTTCATGGTGAAAGATACGTCATACATGTATGTAACCGGCCCCGATGTGGTGAAAACCGTTACTAATGAAGAGGTTAGCCATGAAAGCCTAGGTGGTGCATCAGTCCATGCTGCCAAATCTGGCGTTGCCGACGGCGCTTTTGAAAATGATATTGAGGCGCTGACGCAAATGCGCCGCCTGGTCGATTTTCTGCCCCTCTCGAACCGGGAGAAACCGCCGGTACGCCCAAGTTTCGACGATGGAGCTCGCGAGGAGCCGAGCCTCGATACGCTGATCCCGGACAATCCCAATCAGCCCTATGATATGCGGGAATTGATCGAGAAGGTCGCCGATGAGGGGGACTTTTTTGAGATCTCACCGAGTTTCGGGGCCAATATTCTCTGCGGATTTGGCCGGATTGAAGGGTCAACCGTTGGCTTTGTTGCCAACCAGCCCATGAGCCTTGCCGGTGTGCTCGATATTGATGCGAGCCGAAAGGCGGGACGATTTGTTCGGTTTTGCGATTGCTTCAATATTCCAATCGTTACCTTTGTGGACGTGCCGGGGTTCATGCCCGGCACAAAGCAGGAATATGGCGGCCTCATCAAACATGGGGCAAAGCTCCTCTTTGCTTTTGCCGAAGCGACGGTGCCCAAGGTGACCGTGATCACGCGCAAGGCCTATGGTGGGGCCTATGATGTGATGAGCTCCAAACATTTACGGGGCGATGTCAACTATGCCTGGCCGACGGCTGAAATCGCCGTCATGGGGGCGAAAGGGGCCGTGGAGATCATCTTCCGCAAGGAAATCGGCGACGATGAGAAGATCGCCGCCCGCACCAAGGAGTATGAGGATAATTTCGCCAACCCCTACGTGGCTGCAAAGAAGGGCTATATCGACGATATCATCATGCCCCACTCCACGAGGCGGCGCATTGCAAGGGCCCTTCGGACCTTGCGAACCAAGAATGTGAAAAACCCAGCCAAAAAACACGACAATATTCCGCTTTAGAGTCAGCGGTTTTATCCCATCCGACCATGATACCATTCGGCGGGCTCTAAACTTTTACGAGGCTACAGCCGTCGGTATGCAGGATGGCTCTCTGGTGCCGACGATGATCCGCCAGTGGTGGCGAAAAACCTGGGTGCTGCACTATATCTTCCTGCAGCATTATATCCGTGTTCACCGGGACTCCAGTTCACCCAAGGTTTATGAGAACTTTGAATATTATGCTTGGACCTGGGCGGATCACACCGAGCGGGCCGACGTCAAAGCGATGCCCCAAGTTGTCCGCGACCGTGAGGGCATAGAGACCTAAACAATTGTCTTTTGCCTCCTCAGCACGCCACTAACCAAA
>JBCBAO010000067.1:0-10981 GCA_038532405.1 Pseudomonadota bacterium
TTCGCATTGAAAATTAATCCCGACTGCGGATTGATAAGCTTGGGAACATCTGAATACGGCCGGTAGCCCTGCCAAATGATATCGGATCGGTCACCGGGAAGATCACCGCGCCAGTCCCAACGGTCATCTCGGTTCGGATATTGTCCATTATGGAAAAATCCAATATTTCCAGTACTGTCAGCATAGATATAATTGATGCTAGGCAAGGCGAGCATCGACATCGCCTCTTCAAATTCTTCCAGGGTCTCAGACCTGGTATAACGATAATACTGCTCCAATTGGCGGATTTCGCCCATGCCAGCATACCGCACAGCATAGGTGCCATGGTCAGCCTCAATTACAGGTCCGTGGACGGAGCGTAACACTTTGCGCTTGGCTTTGAAGGCAAATGGACCAAACAGACCAATCCGGAGCGTCACAGTCTTTGTCTCAAAATCCTGCCAGTCTCCGTCGAGGCGATATTGGCCCGGATCATCTGGATTCCGGGTCAGCACATAGACATCGGCAAGGTCCTGTTCGCTCACCGTATTTGCCCAGCCGATCCTACGGCTAAAACCATGGAGAACGAGCGGCGTACCGGGGAATAGCCCCCCGGTCATATCGAGCCCCTCTTCGGAAACCATGTGCGCCTCGTACCATGCGACAGGCCCAGTCATGGGCTGGTGGGAATTGATCAGAAGCCTTGTAATGCCATCGCCGGAGCGAGCCGGCGCAACGGCAATGGCATTGGAACCGCGCTCTGCCAGACTATGGGGACCGACTTGCCAAGCCGCACGGTCCGGACCCGGATCAAGCGCGATCTCCTGGACATGGTCATCGCCAAAAAGGTCCAAAAGGGTTTTGTCCAGGCCATAGAAAAATGGCGTCTTGAACACAAAACCTGCAATCACATCTTCTGCACGGAACGGAGCAAGTCCAGACCATGTTTTATCAGGATGCTCTGCCGCATAGAGATTTATTCCGGCTGCATAGGCTGCGGCGATGGCTTTCACGTCACTCGGAACATCGCTTTCATAGCGCTCGTCTATGGTCTCCCATATACCAAGGAGTGAAACGAGATAATCGGTAGGTGCGGCATCGGCACCTCGATAACGCGCCAACACGCCGCGCGTTGCCGCTACGGCTTCTTGGATTGTCTCGAAATCATCCTCGGCATGGGCGTAAGCGAGACCAAAGCTTGCATCTGCATCGGTTTTCCCAAACACATGGGGCACACCCCAATTGTCCCGAATGATCTCAACATCATAGGCAGAGCTCGTGGCCGTAAGCGTAGCTGGATCCGGATTGTTCGGGAGTGGATCCCACAGCCAGGCAGCGACCCCTATGAGTAGCAAGGTAACACCGCCGCCTATCCATATCCGCATCCTGTACCGCCCCTTTTTTAATCTCTTTTGGGAAAACATACATGTTTGTACGCCGGTGCAAATCACTTCGTCTTTATCGCGCTAATGGAAATCGCGGCTGGCAGGCATAATCCGGACATTTCTCGGATGACGCGCCATGGGCCCGCGCCGCTCTGAGCCCGGCTTCAAGACATGGTCCGCATGGGCAAGTGCGCCTTTTAATGGGTCCCTTTGAAAGTCCTCGGAAAGATAGGAAAGATCCCCGGTCCTATCGATCAATTGATCAACAACAATATGGGTCACATTGTCCGCACGCTGCACACGCCCCCTCGCCATCAAGATACGCGCGCCCATAATGATTGACCGGAACCGGTCGAACACACGTGGCCAGATGACCAAATTGGCGATCCCGGTCTCGTCCTCCAGGGTGATAAAACAGACCCCGCTTGCAGATCCGGGACGCTGGCGAACCAGAACAACACCGGCAAGATCAACACGATAACCGTTTGGCCGTGCAACCGCGTCGGCTGTCTGGATGAGACCTTGGCGGGAATAATGGTCCCGTAAAAAGCCTATGGGATGCGCCTTTAGGGATAGCCGCGTCATTTGATAGTCTTGAACGACATGTTCTGAATCTGGCATTTTCGGCAAGCAGGTCATCACCTCAGGTCCCTGCTCGGAGACATCCGCATTCGCAAACAAAGGGAGGCTGTTCCCACTGACCTGCCCGCGAGCAGCCCACAGCGCCTCGCGCCGGTCAATTCCCATGGAGCCGAAAGCGTCCGCGGCAGCCAAGAGCTCCAGAGTACGCCGGGTTACCCCGGCCCGCCTGCGAATATCATCCGGATGGGTATACCCCGCCCCCCGCGCACGCATTAGGGCTTCAGCCTCGTCTTCTGACAGGCCCGAGACTTGACGAAATCCTAGCCTGACTGCGCATCTTTCTTGATCCTCGCCACTCGATGGATGTCCCTCCAACGGTTCAAGCGTATTGTCCCAATCGGAACAGTTTACATCGACAGGACGCACCTCAACGCCATTGTCCCGTGCATCGCCAACAATTTGGGCCGGTGCGTAAAATCCCATGGGCTGCGCATTCAAAAGCGCGACACAAAAAACATCCGGATGATGGCATTTCAGCCAAGACGATACGTAGACCAGCAAAGCGAATGACGCAGCATGGCTTTCCGGAAAACCGTAATCCCCGAAGCCTTTGACCTGGTCGAAACACCGCTTGGCAAACTCAGGCTGATAGCCGCGCGCAATCATGCGGGTGACCATCATATCCTCATAATCCTTGATGGTGCCAAGCTTTCGAAACGTTGCCATCGCGCGGCGTAGGCCATTTGCTTCATCTGGGGAAAATTTCGCCGCATCCATGGCAATCTGCATGGCCTGTTCCTGGAACAAGGGCACACCGAGGGTCCGCTTCAGAATCTTTTCCAGTTCATCCGGTGAGCCATACTCTGGCGCAGGGCTTGGATAGGTAACCGCTTCCACCCCTTTGCGCCGTCGCAGATAGGGGTGCACCATATCTCCTTGTATGGGCCCGGGTCGCACAATCGCGACCTCAATGACAAGGTCATAATATTCACGCGGCCTTAGGCGTGGCAGCATGTTCATCTGGGCCCGGCTTTCCACCTGAAACACACCCAGGCTTTCTCCCCGACAAAGCATGTCATAAGTCGCAGTATCCCCCTGCGGCAGGGTTGCCAGTGTATGGCGTATGCCCTTGTGCTGGTCCAAAAGGTCAAAGGCCTTGCGAATACAGGTCAACATACCAAGCGCCAGGACATCCACCTTCATGATATTCAGGGCGGCGATATCATCCTTGTCCCATTCGATGAATGTGCGTTCGTCCATTGCGGCATTGCCGATGGGCACAGTGTTCACCAGCTCATCTTGGGTCAGGACAAATCCACCGACATGTTGAGACAAATGGCGGGGAAAGCCGATTAGTTGCCGGGTCAAAAGGATCGCCTGGCGAACCATCGGATTGGCTGGGTCGAGCCCCACTTCCCGGATCTGCTTATCCGGAATATCACTCCCCCAGCTGCCCCATACTGTGCCAGCGAGGGCGGCGGAAATATCTTCGGTCAGGCCAAGCGCCTTGCACACTTCCCTCACGGCTGAACGCGGACGATAGGAGATAACCGTCGCCGTCAGCGCTGCTCGCGTCCGGCCATACCGCTCATAGACATATTGGATGACCTCTTCGCGGCGCTCATGTTCGAAATCCACATCGATATCCGGCGGCTCTTTTCGCTCCTTGGAGAGGAACCGTTCGAACAGGAGGCTCGTCTCCATGGGGTCGACACTGGTTATGCCCAGACAATAACAGGTCGCAGAATTCGCCGCCGAGCCACGCCCCTGGCACAGAATGCCCTGGTCCCGCGCCCAGGCAACAATGTCATATACGGTGAGGAAATAAGGCGCGACATCCAGATCACCGATTAAAGTAAGCTCTTTGTCGATTGCCTTCACAACATGGTCTGGAACACCGTTCGGATAGCGCCATGCTGCGCCCTTCCAGGCAAGGTCTGTCAAATGCTGTTGCGGAGTTTTTCCCGGCGGGACAGGTTCATCAGGATACGTATAGGAAAGCTCATCGAGGGAAAACCGGCACCGTCCGACAATCTCTTCTGTGCGCGCCAAAGCAGCCTCAAATCCACGGAAGAGGCGCGCCATCTCCTCTGTAGCTTTCAGGTGACGCTCGGCATTTGCTTCCAGGCGAAACCCCGCTTCAGTGATCGTACAATGCTCTCGGATACAGGTCAGGGTATCCTGCAAAGGTCTACGGTTTGGAACATGGTAAAGGACGTCATTTACGGCCACTATAGGCGCGCCAACGCGGTCGCCTATTTCAGCCAGACACGCCAACCGTTCTCGCGTTTGACCATGGTAGGTATGGGCAGCCCCAAGATAGATATGCCCTGGCCATAGGGCGGCCAGGTCCGCCAAGTGTGCTTCAAAAACACTGTCCAGCTGATCGGGCGGCATGACAATAAAAATCTGGCCTTCGGCATGGGCTGCGACATCCGCCAGGGAGATCTCGCACGCCCCTTTCTTAGCGCGCAGTTTTCCCATGGACAAAAGCTGCGAGAGGCGACCATAGGCGGCCCGCGTTTCGGGATAACAGATCAAGTCCGGGCCATCCTTCGGCACCAGCCGCGCACCTACCAAAAGGCGCATCCCCTGCTCTTTTGCAGCCGTGTGGGCACGCACGACCCCGGCAAGCGTATTACGGTCTGCAACCCCTATCGCAGTCAATCCAAGCGCCTTCGCGGTCTTTACCAGTTCAGACGCATGGGAGGCCCCCCGCAAAAATGAAAAATTGGTTGTTACAGCAAGCTCGGTATAGGCCATTAGGCAAACACCCCGTGGATATACCATTCTGGTATGCCCCCGCGGCCATCGCCATAAAGACCGTTGCGAAAAATCCAATATCGCCGACCGCCGGGATCTTCGATCCGATAATAATCCCTTGCGCGCGCAGCCTTTTGCGATGGTTTCCACCATTCAGGCGCGAGGCGTTCCGGACCATCGGCACGGGCCACTCGCCGCTGCACCCGCCGCCACACAAATCTTACCGGCGGTCCGTCTGGCACTTCGGCCAAAACGTCTACGCGTTCCGGGTGCTCAAATAGGCGAATGGGCCGCGGCCCCTGCTGAAGGGATCCTCCATGGCGCGGAATAAGGTCCCCCTCAAAAGGGACCATACGTTCAGCATATTCCGGGATATGGCTCTGATTGAGGGACTGTATTTGAACCGCTCCTTCCCCGAGTTTGGCCACAATCCGATCGGCGAGCGCCGCAAGGGCCACTTCATCGGTATCTTGAGCAGCAAGGTCACCGGAAAGCGCCATTGCGCTTGCATCCATTGGCTCTACCCGCCGGGCTTCGAGCACGAGGCAGTCAATCCCGAACCCTGGGTCAATCATGTCGAGGCGTTCAGCGAAAAGACGCAGAATATGGGTTGCGTGACGAACGGGCCGTGCGACCGTTATGTCTACATAGCCATGGGTGCCGTCGGCCCCGAAAGTATGCAGGGCGAACCCCCTGGCTCCAACCCCATGGTCAGCCAGATCCGCGCAGAGGTCCGCGCACAATCGCCGCAACCCCTCAGATATAGCTTCGGAGGTTCCAATCGGTTCAGGGCATGGCAGCCGCGCCATATAATCTGGGGCCGGCCGTAAGGGAGATATCGGGTCCCGGCTTATACCGAGGACCTGGTCCAGACGTTTCAGTACCCCGTAGGAAGCCTGTTTGGAGGCGAAGCGTCTTTCGAGGGCTTTACGGTCAATTCCATAAAGCTGGCCGATCCGTGTCAGACCGAACCAGCGTAGCATCTGCACTGTGTCATCGCTAAGCCGCAAACAGCCAATCGGAAAGTTTGCCAGGCCAGACTGTGTCTCGGCAGGCGCAATGATCTGTATCGTTTCAGCTCCGCCATGGGCAGCGGCATGGGCGGCCCCAGCGGTATCGGCAAGGCCAATGCGATGTGTAATTCCTTGACGGGTAAGATGTGCCGACAAGCAGGCCGCCATCGCAGCTTCACCGCCATGCAGATGGTCGCACCCCGTCGTTTCAAGCATCAGCCCGTCAAGCCCATCAATGGCGACAAGGGGCGTATACCGGATCATCCAATCGGCAAGGGACCGGAGCGCCCGGGCATCGCTCGTCCGGTCAATCTCCTCCGCAATCAAATGCGGAAGTCGCGCCCGCGCATCGGCAAACCCCAGGCCTGGAAGAATACCTGCGGCCTGCGCAGGGGCACTTGCAGCGGCAATCACACGCCCCCGCGCACCAGTCTCAGTCAACACAAAAGCCGTCTTAGACCGCCTGCTGGAGTTCCGCTTCGAAGGGCCGTACCGCGCGCGGCGTAGCCTGTCCAACGGCCAATCCGGCAGCCAGAGAGAAAGATAACGTTTCATCATTATATTCCAGGTCAAAAGCCTGGCCCACCATATTCGGAACTGTCCGGCAGCGTTCGAGAACCCCTCTCCAACGCGGTGCTCCCAGGGCACGTGGATCAAGCCTGTTAGGAGCTGAAGGGACCGCACCAATTCGCCACCGCGTCGCAGCAGCTGTTGAGCCTTCCCGTCCATAGGGCATTAAAAGCGTCACAGGCACACCATGGCGGCTGGATGCCAAAACAAGGCGACGTGTGGCTGTAAAGTCAGCTGCCTCAATGTCGGCCACCACAGCTGCAACGGCTTTGGACCGGATCGCTTCTTCAATCGTCCAGAGGGCGTGTATCAACTTTCGTGGACGGACATATAAACACTCCCGTTCCATTGGATCAAAAACGCGGCGTCCGCGGGTAGACACCTGGCCATGCTCGGCAAGGAGCGTTTGTTGCGACACCCAGAGAAGCGGCCCTGGCCGACATTGACGACTTGCTGCGAAAGCAAAGCCCGTCAGGGATGGCAAATCACCATGGGCCGCTTCAGCAATTTCGTGGACCCCTGAAACACCGAGGCCAAACGGAAATGCCGCCATCTGGACCGGCGGCGTCTTCCCGGCACACAAGACACTGGCACGTTGAACACTTGGAATATCCATATGTTCTTATTTTGTTCTTTTTTCTGGGAGTCAAGTCTGCCAAATTGGTTTTACAGGCGAAATCTTCTTTCCAATGTCCAGAAACAGCCGCTAAAGTCCCCGCCATGTCGTTGGAAACCGCCTCTTGGATCATGACAGGCCTCGGCCTTTACCTTGGGATTGGTCTTCTCTTCGGACTTCCTTTTGTCAGCTTCGGTGCCAGCAAAATCGACCCCGCCGCAAAAGATATGCCGTTACAAGCACGGCTCATAATTTTGCCGGGCACAATGTTGCTTTGGCCCCTAATGGCGATCAAATGGGCCAGCCAGAAAGAACCCCCTATCTCATGAAACGTGCCCACCGTCGTGCCCATGCCATCCTATGGCTTATGCTGACGCCTGCGATCGCAGCCATCCTATGGTTTGCCATAACCGATAGGCCGGATGCGCCGGTCAATGAGACGTTGCCACCTATCCTGACCGGGGAGACGGGCTAATGTCCCATGGATATAACGGCGTTGGCTGGACCCCTTTTAAAAAGCAATATGATCGCTGGATGCTTGCTGGGGTTGGTATCTATCTGGTGAGCTTCATTCTTGTCTCCAATCTATCCCAGCCCCAGGGAGACAGTTTCACGCCGATCCAGGTACTCATGAGGGCCACGGGCACCCTTGCCTTCGTTATGCTCACTTTTATCCTGTGCATTGGTCCCCTCGCGCGGCTAACGCCAAGGTTCAAACCCTTTCTCTTCAACCGGCGCCATATTGGGGTCACCACATTCTTGATCGGGTTTGTCCATGCCGCCTTGGCAACACTTTGGTACCATGCCTTCAGCGATGTTAATCCGTTCGCTTCTATTTTGGCATCTAATCCACGATATGAGTCTATCTCCGGATTTCCGTTCGAATCCCTTGGGCTTGTTGCCCTGATCATTCTGTTTCTGATGGCAGCGACAAGCCATGATTTCTGGAATACGAACCTTGGGCCCAGCCTTTGGAAGACCTTGCATATGCTGGTCTATCTAGCCTACGGGCTTTTGATTGCCCATGTCGCACTCGGGGCAATCCAGTTTGAAAAACATCCCCTTTATTTCGGCTTACTATGTGGCGGCGCGGCGATTGTCACCGGGCTGCATCTCGTCAGCATATTTGTAGGAGCGAGTTCCATAGACAGGCTAACCCATGATGGCTGGATAGAGGTTGCAAACGCCTTGGATCTGCAAGATGGCTGCGCCAAGATCATCCGTCCACCAAAAGGCGAAGCAATCGCTGTCTTCCGGGATGGAAATGAAGTTTCGGCAGTCTCAAATGTCTGCCGCCATCAGGGCGGTCCACTTGGCGAGGGCCGTATCATCGATGGATGCATCACATGCCCCTGGCATGGATTTCAATACCGTATGGCCGACGGGCAATCTCCTCCCCCCTATACGGAAAAGATCGCGACCTATGCGACGCAAATCATCAATGGGTTTGTCTTCGTCAATCCAGATCCGAACCCGCCAGGCACACCGCAAGCCCCTTCTCTCATTGGTGATGCCGCATGACAGACAATGACTTCTTCATCGGATGGGCAGCAAAACCACCTAAACCAGACCGGCGTTTTTTTATGGGTGCTGGCCTAACCCTGCTTGCCGGAACAGGCGGCCTTGGATTCGCCCTCGCCCGCCACCAGAACGCAGTTGGCCCCGGCACCTGGGATCAAGGCGCTGTGCGCGAATGGCGCGGCATCGCAACGGCAGAGCCCTATGCCCTCTTCCGTACGAAGGATCTGGACGGAACACCGCGTACCGCACTCTTATCATGCCTTGGGAAATGCGGCGTCGCCGCGCGAATTGGCACGCTTTCCGGCCAGCCAGTTGTGATCAAAGGCAGCCTGATTGAACGGGGTGCCCACGCCATGATCGCCGTAAGCGACGGAATGGACTGGATTCAGGCGGATCCAGCAGCGGAAACCCCGGATTCTGAGCTGGCCTTTCCACCCATCGAGCCTCTCTCATCGATGACGATTTCTGGTGAAATCGTAGATAGCAAATGCTGGTTTGGGGCCATGCGCCCATCGGAAGGCAAGGTGCACAAATCCTGCGCTGCCCTATGCATCCGTGGTGGCCTGCCCCCTGCGCTTCTCGTGAAGGATCGCAAAAACCAGCAAGCCTTGATGATCCTTACCGACCGCGGGATGGCCCATGGCGATGCCCTTTTGCCACTCGTCGCGGATCCGGTGGAAATCACGGCGCAGCTGTTTCAGTCCGGCAATTTGTTGTTCCTTGATGCGCCCGTTTCAGCCATCCGCAGGCTTGGCTAGGCTGGAAACCTTTGACCCAAAAAAAGAGCCGACACGAGTGCCGGCCAAGGTAAAGCAAGAAGGACGTCGAAGAGACACACGGCAAACAATCGCCGCATCTCCTCCGACAGGGTCATTTATCGCACACTGAACCTGAACAGCCGGTCAGGCTGCTTGTTTTTTATTGTTCATGATCACGTGACGTAATCGCGGGTTCCTGAACAGATATTCAGTCTGGTCGCGTAAAAATCGCCTCAAGGCTCCTAAGGTTCATTCCATTCTTAAGATAATTTGCCGGTGTGAGATTCATCGCCTTGATAACGGCCCTTTCGATTCGCGTTCCGTCACCGTCGAGATCCGGCGTAAGATCAAAATCGATAATGTTGATGCAGCCTGTATCTTGCTCAAACCCGATCGCAGCACCAAGGGGGGCTTTCAGAACCCAGGACAAAATCAAGCGGTTCACCATTTCATGGGCCACCAGCAAAGCCGTTGCCCAATTCGGACGTGCAAGCAAAGCAAGTAGCCCGTCCTCGATACGCGACATAGCATCGGCGAACTTTTCACCCCCCTCAAGAAAGGTTGCGTCTGGTTCGCCAGCCTGCTCAATCTGAAACGACATCGTCGCCGCCAAATGCTCCGGGCTTTTAAAGTCAATATACTGGCCGGACCGCAATTCCTCGAAGGCCGGCACATCTTCCAGCTGATATGTTTCGGGATGCTCGCGCAATATGATCTCAGCGGTTTGCCGGGTGCGGTCGAGCCCGGAACAGAGGGCAAGGTCGAAAGAGACCTCGCCAAGCGCGATACCAGCGGCGCGCGCCTCTTCCTCGCCCCGCGGGGTCAGCTGCGCGCAGGAAGGATCCTGGCTTTCCACCACACGCTTTGAAGTATAATCCACGAACCCGTGGCGCATGAGATAGAGACGGCGGCGGCCAGTTGTTCCAGGCAAAGCACTCATGTATCGGCGAGCCCCCAATCGGCAAGGATTTCAGACCTATGCTCGCCATGCCCCGGCGGTGGCCCTTGAATGGCCCCAGGGGTTTTTGAAAATCTGGGTGCCGGTGCAGGTTGGACAACGCCATCAATATTTACAAAGGTCTGCCTTGCAGCATTGTGGGGGTGGTCTGGTGCCTCCGCCATGGACAATACAGGTGCAAAACAAATATCGCTCCCCTCCATAAGCTCACACCATTCATCGCGCGATTTCGTTTTGAGTATGGCAGCCATCTTCGCCTTTAACTCCGGCCATTTGCTCCGGTCCATTTGGACCTTGAAATCTGGATCGGTCAGCCCAGCCGTCTCAAGCAAAAGTGCATAGAATTGCGGTTCTATCGCTCCAATGGAGACCCAACCGCCATCACTGCACTCATAGGTGTCGTAGAAATGGGCTCCGCCATCTAAAAGATTGGCCTCGCGCTCATCGGTCCAGAGGCCGGATGCACGCATACCGAAAAACATCGATGCGAGGGAGGCCGCGCCATCGGTCATGGCACAGTCAATGACCTGGCCGTCACCAGACGCCCTCGCATGGATAATCCCGGCGCAAAGCCCAAACGCCAGATACAGCGCACCGCCACCATAATCACCGACAAGGTTCAACGGAGGAGACGGGCGTTCGCCCTTGCGCCCCATGGCGTGGAGCGCACCGGTCAACGCAATGTAGTTTAAGTCATGACCAGCGGCATGGGCGAGCGTACCCGTCTGTCCCCATCCGGTCATTCTTCCGAAAACAAGCTTTGGGTTGCGCGCCAGGGCAATCTCCGGCCCAAGACCGAGCCGTTCCATTACGCCTGGGCGAAATCCTTCTATCAA
>JBCBAO010000068.1:0-10932 GCA_038532405.1 Pseudomonadota bacterium
GTTTTCAGGGCCAGCGCATGCAGCTCGCCGCCCATTTTACCCTTCAGTGCGGCATAGACCATTTGGTGCTGCTTGACGCGGCTGACACCTTCGAATTGCGGGCTGACGATTTCGGCCTGCCAATGGTCATTGTCGCCGGCGAGGTCCGTCAGCACGATCTCGGCATCGGGAAATGCTTCGGCGAGGTAGGCATGCAGGGTGTCTCTGTTCATGGCCATTTTGCCAACCTCATAAGTTTTTGATCCGTTTATGCCATGGCGTGTGTGATGTATTCGGTCAATACCCGTTGGGAATACCGAATATTGTGAGCTTCCAGCCCATATGGGCGACCTTTTTTCTAACCTGTCGATTTTGGCTGGTGGGGGAAGCAGACTTTCGTCAAACCGCGCCGTAGACACTGACTGACCGCCGTGAGCGAAACATTGGTGCGGACGGCCGGAATTGAACCGGCAAGGCCCGAAGGCCGGCAGATTTTAAGTCTGCTGCGTTTACCAATTTCGCCACGCCCGCATCTGGGGGCCTTTCCTGCCTCTCTGGGGCCCTTCGCGCAACCCTCAACGCCCATTTGCTGCCAATAACTGTCATCTGGGCTGATATGTTGCAGGAATTTGGAAAGCACTTCACTTGAAAACAGATAGCGTTTCACGCGTGATCTGTGTTTGAACATGTATCCTTGATGCAGTGCACAATTTTGTATCAAATGTTCAAACGCCAACCGAGTTGAGAAGTGAGTCAAAATGGCAACCATGAAAACAGTCGGAATTGTTGGGGCCGGCCAAATGGGAAACGGGATCGCCCATGTTTGCGCGCTTGCCGGTTACGACGTTGTTTTGAACGATATATCTGAAGATGCCCTGGCGCGGGGAATGGATGCAATCGAACGAAATATGGCCCGCCAGGTCGCGCGTGAGCTGATCTCTCCAGATGAGATGACCAAGGCCATTAAGCGCATCCAGTCCAGTACCAGCATGGACCCCCTGGGTGAGATCGATATGGCGATCGAAGCGGCGACCGAGAATCGCGAAGTGAAGGAGGCAATTTTCAGGTCCCTTTGCCAGGTAATCCCAGACCATGCTGTTTTGGCCACCAACACCTCATCAATCTCCGTCACCCGCCTGGCATCGATCACAGATCGGCCGGAGCGATTTATCGGTCTGCACTTTATGAACCCCGTGCCGCTGATGAAGCTGATTGAGATTATCCGTGGCCTTGCAACCGACCAACCCACCTACGAAATGGCAATTGGATTTGCCGCCAAACTCGGCAAGACCGTTACGAACGCCGAGGATTTTCCAGCCTTTATCGTCAACCGGATCCTGATGCCGATGATCAATGAGTCCGTTTACACGCTTTATGAAGGGGTGGGCACGGTGGAGGCGATCGACTCGGCCATGCGGCTTGGTGCCAACCATCCGATGGGGCCACTCCAGCTTGCCGATTTTATCGGTCTCGACACCTGTCTTTCGATCATGCAAGTGCTGCATGACGGCCTGGCAGATACAAAGTATCGCCCGTGTCCGCTGCTTGTGAAATATGTCGAAGCGGGTTGGCTCGGCCGGAAAACCGGTCGGGGATTTTATGATTACCAGGGCGATGGTCCCGTGCCGACGCGGTGAGTGCGCTAGAGGTCCGAGCGCTCCTCGAGGGAGATTGTCCTGCGGCCGTAGATCTATGGCGCGCCTGCGATCTCGTTGTTCCGTGGAATGATCCGGTCGTCGATTTTGCGAGGGCTTTGGCGTCACCGACGTCGACCATATTGGGGGTTTGGCGCGACGCTCAACTGGTTGCCACGGCAATGGTTGGCTTCGACGGTCACCGGGGATGGCTCTACTATGTTGCCGTTCTTGAACACTTGAGGCGCTCTGGGGTTGGCCTGCGCTTATTACGAGAGGCGGAAGATTGGTTGAAGACCAAGGGTGCACCGAAGAGCATGCTTATGGTCCGCCGAAGCAATCTCCAGGCGATTGGGTTTTACGAAGCGCTCGGATATAGCGAAGACGATGTCGTGGTGCTTGCAAAGCGATTTGAGTCATGAGGGGCGAGGTCTCCGCCATTGCGGCTTTGGTTCTGTGTCTTGGCGCGTCGCCCGAAGCGGTGTCCGAGCCGCCGGTCCTTGTGACAGAGGAGACAGCTTTGCCCGTCGGCGCAGAAGACCGCCGCGACGATGGTGTGTTGCGTGACGAGAGCGGCCGTCCCGTTACCCATCGTCTACTCGGTAAAATACTGCCGACGTTTGAAGCTCCAAAGGTGGGCGGCGGCACGATCCGATCTTTAGATTTGGAAGGGCGCTGGACGGTTATGGTTGTCTGGGGCGTCTGGTGCCATGATAGCCGCAACGATATGGACAATATCGCAGCCATAGCCACCCATTATGAAAGCGATGACGCGGTAGACTTCATATCCGTTCATGTGCCGCAAAATAAAGAAACCCTCGATAAGATGTACCGTAACTACAGATCGGTTGCGGGGTTTTTCGACGATCGTGGTGTATCGTTCGCAACAGCTCTAGATGAGACAGCAGACTTGCGGGCGAGCCTTCAGATCGATTGGACCCCGACCTATCTCCTGATCGGCCCGGATCTGACAGTTAAAGGCTTTCGCACCGATCTTTCGAAAGGCGGCGAGACGGCCGTGGCAGATTTTATCGGCGCGGTTGATGCCCGCGTGGCGCATGTCGAAACGCCCGGATAGTGCAGCGTTCTTTGAAATTGCGCCCGCGCGATTGCGCATACCTTGCTAATCTGCTGTTTTTTTCGGCATACTCGAAAAAACAAACGGGAGATCAGCCATGTTCAAGATGCCATTGGCATGGGCAGCAATCGGCGCCGGCGTGTTGCTGCTTGGCGCATGCGGGGAGGGCGCGCACCATGGCCAAGCCCATGCCGGCGAGCATGACTTTGCTGCGAATGTGACCCCTGCGCTCGACACATCCTATGTCGATAATTTTGTATTGCTCGATCATGAAGGCACGGCCCACGAGCTTCACTACCATTATGATGCGGCCGCCATTGTTGTGATGGTCCAAGGCAATGGCTGCCCAATTGTGCGCAATGCCTGGTCCGACTTCAAATCCGTACGCGATGACTACGCCGAGCAAGGCGTGCGCTTCTACATGCTGAATGCCAATCCCCAGGACACCCGCGCCAACATTGCCGATGAGGCGACCGCTTATGGCTACGATGTGCCGATCCTGAAGGATGACGCCCAGTTGATTGCCAGTTCGCTGGACGTAACGCGCACGGCTGAGGTCTTGGTGATCGATCCGAAAACCTGGACGATTGCCTATCGCGGTCCGGTGAATGATCGTCTCGGCTATGGCCAGCAGCGCCGCGAGGCCAAGGCCCATTATCTCGCCGATGCATTGACGGCCGTGACCGACGGGGAAGCCGTCGAAACGCCAGCCCGAGCCGCCAAAGGCTGCGTCGTCAATCTGCGGGATGCGCGGGATTTCGAGGCTCATGCCGCGATCAGCTATAGTGAGACCATTGCCCCTATTTTGGAGGAGAATTGTGTTACGTGTCACCAGGAGGGCGGCATTGGTCCCTGGGCGATGACCGAGTACGCAATGGTCGAAGGCTTCGCGCCGACAATTCGTGAAGTGATCCGTACAAAACGCATGCCGCCATGGTCCGCTGATCCTGAGGTTGGTACCTTCCATGGCGCACGCGGTTTAACAGTAGAAGAGCAACAATCCCTGATCCGTTGGATTGAAGCCGGAGCGCCGCGCGGCGAGGGGCCGGATCCGCTTGTCAAAAGGGCGAGTGATGCAACCGTTTGGCCGCTCGGCCCGCCGGACCTCATTGTCGAGGCCCCGGCATTCGATGTGCCGGCAACCGGTATTATTGACTATCAGTTCCCAACCGCTCCGAACCCCCTGGACAAAGATGTCTGGGTTAAGGCGATTACTGTGGTGCCGGGGGATAAAACGGTTGTCCACCATGCCCTGATTGGCTCGTCTGACGAGATTACACCGCCGGGCGAGGGGGATGATGGCGATGTCTTTGAGAACTATCTCGTCGGCTTTGTTCCGGGGTCCGATACCTATGCATATCCGGAAAACAGCGGTGTCCTCGTCAAGGCGGGCGGTGAATACCGTTTCCAGATGCACTATACGGCGTCGGGCAAGGCGACCACGGACAAGACCAAGATCGGGCTCTATTTCCACGACACGCCGCCGGAGCATATCCTGCGCCAGCAAGTGGCGATCAATTTCAATATTGATATTCCAGCAGAAGCAGAGGCCCATGCCGAACGCGCCTATTTTGAATTCGATCAACCGGCCGAAATTTTCCTCTTGTTCCCCCATGCCCATTATCGCGGCAAATCAAGCAAGTTTGACCTGCAGTATCCCGACGGGTCTGTCGAAACGATTTTGTCCGTGCCCCGCTATGATTTCAATTGGCAGCACAATTACGCGCTGAAGGAGCCGATCACGGTGCCGGCGGGCACACGCCTTGTGCATGAAACGATCTATGACAATTCAGAAAAGAACTTTGCCAATCCGGACCCCACCCGGAACGTGCCCTGGGGGCTGCAGTCGGATGACGAAATGCTCTATGGCAGTTTCTTTTTCCGTTGGGCTGAGGAGACAAAAGACAATCCGGTCCATGATGTTCTACAATTTAATCTTCGCCAGTTTTTCGGGTTTATTGATGCGGATATGGATGGGCGGCTCGTCCGCGCCGAAATGCCATCGCGGATCGGTGCAGCCTGGGATGCGGGCAGGCTTGTCGAGGTTGATGCCGACCAGGATGATGCTCTCTCTTTCGCGGAATTTTACGCACTTCAGCGATCCCAGCGTGCCCGTCGGCAATAGGCAAGAGCAGGCTAGCCGCTCGCGTTCTCGATAACCGCGTCGATAAGGGCGAGGGCCTCATAGCTTGCCCAGTCGAGTTCACCGGCATACCGCGCCACTTCCAGGCCATCTGAATCATAGAGGATGGTTGTCGGGAAACCTCTCGCGCTGAAGTCCACATAGGCAAGGTCAAAGTCATTGGCCTGGTAGAACTCAAGTTGTCCGCCGGTCCATTCTGCGAGTTGGCGGGCAGCTTCTTCGCGGGCGTCAAGCTCGTCCACGCTGATGGCGACCACCTGGAATGCCTCGCCGCCCCGGGCGGTTTGTAGCGCTCCGAGTGTTGGCATCTCCCGTTCGCAGGGGGCGCACCAGGTTGCCCACAAATTGACAAGAGTGACCCGCCCCGTTAGCTCCGGCATCGACACCGTCTCGCCGCCAGGGCCAAGGAAACCCTGCGTGCCGGCGGGCTGGCCGGCCATTCCGAAATCGAGCCCCACGAGCGCCCCGCGAGCGAAGCGTTCAAACCTGATCCGTTCGCCTGGGCCACTTGCGGCGCTCGCTAAAACGTAGACAATTCCGGCAACTGCCGCCAATACCATCGCGATGAGCGAATTGCGTACGAGATTGCGCGGCATTTTTCTCTCCTGAATGGAGCCGATATGGCAGGCAACGATATGAAAAGCCAGCAGATGTGGGGCGGGCGCTTCGCCGCACAGCCCTCCGATATCATGGAAGCGATCAACGCGTCGATTGACGTGGACCAACGCATGGCGCGCGAAGACATTGCCGGATCCCGCGCCCATGCGGATATGCTTGCGGCCTGTGAGATTATCTCGGATGCGGACAACAAGGCCATTCAAAGTGGATTGGCGACCATAGAAGCCGAAATCGAGGCTGGAACATTTCCCTTCTCGCGGGCCCTTGAAGACATTCATATGAATATCGAGGCGCGACTGAAAGACTTGATCGGGGAGCCCGCAGGGCGCTTGCACACGGCACGCTCCCGGAACGATCAGGTCGTGACCGATTTTCGGCTTTGGGTCCGCGGTGCCCTTGGCGAGGCGTCTGGCCGGCTGGAAGCATTGCAGGTGGCCCTTGTTGCGCGCGCCGGTGAGCACACGGATACAATTATGCCCGGCTTCACCCACTTGCAAACGGCCCAACCAGTTACCCTCGGCCACCATTTGATGGCCTATGTCGAGATGATTTCCCGGGATAGAGACCGGCTCGGCGATGCTGTGGTTCGCTTGAATGAGTGCCCGCTTGGCGCTGCGGCCCTTGCTGGAACGGGCTTTTCGATTGATCGGCAGATGACCGCCGAAGCCCTAGGTTTCGAACGGCCAATGGCAAACTCGCTCGACGCTGTGTCGGCGCGTGATTTCGCCTTGGAGGCGCTCGCTGCCCTCTCCATAGCAACAACCCATCTGTCGCGCCTTGCCGAAGAGATCGTGATTTGGACCTCCGCTCCCTTCGGCTTTGCGCGCCTCTCCGATGCCTGGTCGACCGGGTCGTCGATTATGCCCCAGAAGCGAAACCCGGATGCCGCAGAGCTTGTACGGGCGAAAGCGTCCTTGATTACGGGCCGGTTTGCGGCCCTGCAGGGGGCTTTAAAAGCGCTGCCCCTGGCCTATGCCAAGGATTTGCAGGACGATAAGGCGCTAACCTTTGAGGCCTTCGACACGTTCGATCTCTGCGCCAGGGCCATGGCCGGCATGGTCGAAACGATGACCTTCTACCCAGACGCCATGCGAAAGGCCGCCGGTCATGGGTTTTCAACGGCCACCGACCTCGCCGACTACCTCGTTCGAGAGTTGGGATTGCCATTTCGCGAAGCCCACCACATCACCGGGCACCTGGTGGCCATGGCTGAAAACAAATCAGTTGATCTTGCCGATTTGTCGCTGGAGGATATGCGATCGGCATGTTCACGCCTCTCCGATGACATATATACGGTGCTTACGGTGGATGCATCTGCAGCAAGCCGAACGAGTTTTGGCGGAACAGCCCCCCAGCGCGTTGCAGAACAGGTCGCGCTGTGGAAACAAAGATTGGAAGGATTTACAGGAGAGCACGATGAAGATGACACGTAATATTGCGCTTATTGCTCTTCTTACGCTTCCGCTTCTGCCTGCCTGTGGCATCCGCGGCAGTCTTGAGCGGCCAGATCCAATCTTCCGTGATTTGCCCGATGCCGAAGATGTCATTGAAGAAACTGATGTGGAGCCCGACGAAACGGCACAGGGGCCTCGTATTAATGAACTGGGTGGTGAAATTCCCGAAGCGGCACCGACTGAACCCATCCATTCCAGCGCCATCGGCGAAGCCCGCAATCAATAGAGTTTAAGAAGTCCCTTGCACCATTTCCATTATCAAGCGGGCCGGCTCCACTGCGAAGATGTGAGCCTCGACCGGATCGCAGACGAGGTCGGTACGCCCGTATATGTCTACTCAACGGCGACATTGGAGCGCCATGCCGATGTCATCCAGCGGGCGTTTTCAGATATTGATGCGCTGATTGCCTATTCGGTGAAAGCAAACGGAAACCTCGGGGTTCTGGCAACCCTTGGCCGTGCCGGATGCGGGGCAGATGTCGTCAGTGGCGGGGAGCTCCAGCGCGCCATGGCCGCCGGCATTTCGCCCGACAAGATTGTGTTTTCCGGCGTCGGCAAAACCCGGGATGAGATGGAGCTGGCCCTTATGGCTGGTATCCACCAGTTCAATGTTGAAAGTGCCGCCGAGCTTGAGACCCTTTCATTCGTCGCCATCGAGATGGATCGCGTGGCTCCCATTTCCCTGCGCGTCAATCCCGATGTCGCAGCCGGCGGTCATCCGAATATTTCGACCGGCAAACAAGGGGATAAGTTCGGGGTTCCCTGGGCTGACGCAGAGGCGCTTTATGGCCGCGCACGGGATCTGCCGGGCATTCATCCGGTTGGGGTTGATGTTCATATCGGGTCTCAGATCGATCAGTTGGGCCCAATGGAAGCAGCTTTTACAAAGACGCTTGGTCTTGCGACCCGGCTCCGTGAGGCAGGCCATGACATTACCCGGCTGGATCTTGGCGGCGGCCTGGGTATTCCCTATGCGCCGGGCGACGATCCAGCTCCACCCGCAGACTACGCCGCCATGATCCGGCGCGTCATCGGCGAGATGCCATTACAGATTATCCTGGAGCCAGGGCGCGTGATTGCGGGAAATGCCGGTGTTATGGTCACTGAAGCGCTTTACCAAAAGCCAGCCCCCGACCGGACGTTCCTGGTCGTGGATGCAGGTATGAATGACCTCATGCGCCCGGCGCTCTATTCGGCGCACCACGATATTGTGCCCGTCCGTGAGCCCGAAACGCCAATTGACACGGCCCCGTTGGACATTGTCGGCCCCATCTGTGAATCCACCGACAAATTTGCCGCTGCACGTCATCTCCCGCCCGTGAGCGCAGGCGATCGGCTGGCTATTTTGTCCGCCGGAGCCTATGGGGCGGTCCTCTCCTCCCAATATAATTCGCGTCCACTTGTGCCCGAAGTGCTTGTCGATGGGGCAGAATATGCCATCGTAAGGCGGCGACCGAGTTTTGAGGAGATGATCACTCTGGAGGCGCTGCCCGATTGGTTGACCTGACGCGGATAAAAGGCCTTGGCCGAAAAACCCGGCTGACGCGGGCCAAACTCTTTTTGCTCCGGCTCGTAGAAGCCTACTGGCCACCCCTGATATTACTTCTGATTTTTGCCAATCTCGCCCTTTTTGGTGTGCTTGAGCAAATGTCCGAGCGTGCCGCGGCGATATGTACACTGCTTGCGCTTGTTGGCGGCGCTCTTTTGATTTGGCACGGCCGCGGACGATATCGGCACCCAACTCATCTAGAGGCGCTGCGTGCCCTGGATACCGGGTCAGATTTGCGCCCCATTACAGGTTTGACCGATCGGCCAGCCGATCCGGCACCGGCGGGGCAGAAGCTATGGTCGGCCCATCTTCTTCGCCTCGCCAAAGCCGCTGCGCGATTGCCGGTACCGTCATTTGCCAGAGAGTGGCGGGCGGTTGATCCCTACTATGCGAGGTTCGCTCTACCTGTCGTTCTGCTTGCAGGGTGCATCTATGCCGGCAGCGATGGGCCGCGCCGATTGTTGGCCGCGCTATCCCCGGATTATGGTGTGCTTGTGGGCGCAGACACGATACGCGTGGAAGCCTGGATTACGCCGCCGGATTATTCGCGGCGTCCACCGGTTTTTTTGCGCGATGGTCTGACGGAAATCTCGGTCCCCGCAGGATCGGAATTGACCGTGCGCGCCCAGGCGAGCTCTGCTCCCAAACTTGTCATTCGAGGTTCAGACAAACGCCGCCGCGTCGCCTTTGAAGCAACGCCAGATGGGGCATATGAAGTCAAAGCCAAACTGGAAGCCACCGATACATATGTGTCGGTAAATTGGTGGGGTGAGCGGGCCAGTTGGGCCTTGAAGGCGTCTCCAGACATGCCGCCGATCCCGCGTTTTGAAAGTGATCCTGTACTCGGTGAAAATGACACAGCGGCCTTTGCATGGGCTGTGAACGACGATTATGGCGTTGAGCGGCTTGAGCTGGCGATGCAACTTGTAACGCCGCAGCCGGCTGCACCCGAGGATGAACGGCGAGTGCCGGTGGAATTGCCGGGGCCATCGGTGCGCGAGGCGAAAAACGATGCCGCCCTCGACATGACGCGGCACCCCTGGGCCGGGTTGCCCGTCAAGGTGCGCTTGGTCGCAACGGACGGGGCGGGTCAAGAAGGGGCAAGCGATGTTCGTACGTTCACCTTGCCGCAGAAACTGTTTCTACAACCCCTGGCGCGCGCCACCCAGGAAATTCGCGTTGAAACGCTACGCGAGCCGAGGGATTACGGTCTTGGGGGCGAAAATTATGAGGCCCAGGTCACGGCCGGGTCGTCGAACCGGCTGGAGTATGCGCCGGAAGGCGTGCAAAGGGCCGCGCGGATGCTGGAGGCCGTGACCTTCTCACCGCATAAATTCTTCCGCGACTATGGCGTCTATACTGGATTGACGACCGCCCACGGAACCCTGAAGGCTGCAACCAGCCTGGACGAGGCAAGGCGGGTCGATGGCCTGTTATGGGCTGTCGCCTTGAAAGCCGAATATGGAAGTTCTGCCGATGCTCTGGCGGCGCTCCTCGCGGCCAAGCGCGCCCTTGAGCAAGCCCTGCGCGAAGGGGCCACCGAAGAAGAAATCGCCCGGCTGACCCAGGCCTTTCGCCAGGCCGCGGAAAATTATCTCCAGGCTAAACTTGCCGAGGCCGCCGCCAACGGATTGCCCGAGAGCGCCGTTGAGGATGGCCTCGATAATGAACAAACCGCTGGCGGCGGAGGTCCATCATTCGGCCAGAACTCTTTTGAAGATATGCTGAATGCCCTGGAAGACCTGACAGAGACCGGTGCAAGCGATCAAGCCCGTCAACTCTTGTCAGACATCACCAGCCTATTGGAAAATCTGGAGTTTCAGCAGGGCAACGGCCAGGGTGAGGACGGATTTGCGTTGCCGAACCAGGATGGATCTGGCGAAGAGGGCGAAGCATCCGAAGAGGAAAGAGAGCTTTCGGAAAATCTTGAAGACCTTGCCGATGCGCTGCGTGAGCAGCGGGAATTGAATGACGATACGCTCGAAGCCGATCGCAATGCCCGTGACCGGGCCGAAACGCAGCGCGGCGGGGAAGCGGCCTCTTCTGCAGAGGCTGATGCGCTGGCGGAAGCCCTTGCCGAGCGCCAAGAGGCCATCGCGCAATTGCTTGAAGAGCTTGCCGAGCGCCAGGAGGGGCAGGCCGGCGGTGCGGATGAGGCAGGGGACGAGAATGCAGCCGGCGGCAGTGGTCTCGATGAGGAGGCCCTTGAAAATGTCCTGCGGGCCCAGCGCCGGGCGACCGACGCCTTGCGCGATGGGCAATTGTCCAGGGCGGAGCGCAACCAGGCCCTTGCCACCGATCAACTCAGGGATATCGCGGCCGGGCTGGCCAATGAGCTTGACGCTCTGCGTGGCGAGGAGGATGCCCAATCGAACGAGACCGACCCGTTTGGGCGCGAAATTGGCGGTGCCAACAATTCTGAGGATGTAACCGTTCCGGAACAGTCAGAACGCCAGCGCGCGCTCGATATCCTCGAG
>JBCBAO010000069.1:0-10861 GCA_038532405.1 Pseudomonadota bacterium
CATAGATATCGTTGAGATAGCCATCATGCACGAACATGGACCGCAAATAGGTCTCGGGACTGACATGGATCAGCAACGCAGTGTCGGCAGAAAACTGGGTCAGCCATTCAGCGGCAAGGAGATCGCAAAAGCTCGTCGCTTTAACAATTGCGGTGCCATCATCGGTCCATGTTCGGCACCATAAATTGCGTAGCAGGCTCCAGTCTTTCAACTGAGCACTGGCTGACCGGACCGCCCAGGGCGATGTGTGCTCGGCCCACTCTGTCGCCAGATCCCGTAACGGCAAAGGCTCGCGCAGGGACACAACTCCATGGAGATCCCCCAACAGCCGCGAAATCAGCGTTGAGCCACAATGGCCCATGTGAAACATCAGTCGCAGTGGTTTCTTCCCTGACCCAGTCGAATGGCGAGCGATATCGTCTAGCCCGACCCATTCGGCGACCGGTTGCTGTTTGAAGGCACGCTGGTCTAGGAAGGGCGCATCCCGATAGAAGGCTGAATTGACCTTGGCGAGTAAAATGCGCCGCGACGCCCAATCTACCTGGAAAGGATAAAGGTCCGGGCACGACATCACGGTCGGAAGGGCTGACTGGATGGCAGATGGCGACAAAGGAAGGGTCCATGGAATTTGCTTGGGCTCGTCCAGTAAGCATGGGCACCTCCTTGGCTCAACACCCCTTCGTGCGGCCACTGCTGATGCTTGTCGAGCGCAGCAAAGCACGACAAAGTGTCGATCATGGCAAAAATGCTGAACAGTCCCTACGACAAAGAAGATGATGGCGACGTTGTTCTCAAAGATCAGCGATCACCCCGCCCCAAGGATGCGGCCACGCTTATCCTCATCCGGCCCGGTAGGAATGGCACCGAAGTGCTTATGGGTAAGCGATCAGGTCGACACAGCTTCATGCCGGATAAGTATGTCTTTCCAGGCGGCCGGGTCGATCCCACGGACGGCCGTGTTCCGGTGGTTAGCGAACTCCACGAAAAGAGCGCCCGTCAGCTGGCAATCGGAACCCGCAGACGCGCCCGCGCCTTTGCACTCACAGCAATCCGAGAAACATTTGAGGAAACGGGCCTCATCGTTGGCGAGTCAGCAAACACCACGCCCCATGTTACGGCGGACTGGAGAAACTTCTTCGCGCAGAATGCATGCCCGAGCCTGTCCGGACTGCGGTTTATTGGCCGCGCGATCACACCGCCCTATCGACCAAAGCGCTTCGATGCGCGGTTTTTCATGGCCGATGCCCGCACCGCTCTAATCGACGACCGCCCGCCGGTCGATGGTGCGGAGTTATCGGATCTGCAATGGGTGACATTGGACGCTGCCATGGATCTGGATTTGCCTTCCGTGACACGGTTCATGCTCGGTGAAATTGGTGAGCGCGTCGCCAACCCGCGCCGCCAGCCAGACCCTCCCTTTCTCCGCTGGACCAAAACCGGGCATGAGATGACGCGCTTGGTCGCCACCTCGCCGCAAAACACGCCTTGACTTCGGACGGTGACATCGCCATTAAGCGCGCTGACTTAAGTTTCCAGCACCTGCGAGATGCGCCATGGCCAAACCTGCAACGATTAAAATTCGCCTGAATTCGACGGCCGGCACCGGTTTCTTCTACGTCACGAAGAAAAACCCTCGGAACCTCACCGAAAAGCTCGTGATGCGCAAATATGACCCCATCGCGCGCAAGCATGTAGAATTTAAGGAAGGCAAGATCAAATAGATCCTGCCTTAGCCGGCCATTATATCAGGCCGCGATGCTCTCTACCCGATTACGACCGGATTTCTTCGCCAAATAGAGCGCGTCGTCAGCGCGCCTGAGAAGATCGTCTACGGAACCCCGGCCTGAGTCGGCCGATGCAACACCAGCACTTACAGTTACATCCAAAGTTTCGCCATTTGTCAGCAAGTCAAACGGTGCGCCGGCGACGCTGCGCCGAATCCGCTCTGCGACGACACAGGCAAGGTCGCCGGCTGTCTCCGGCATAATGACGATAAATTCTTCGCCGCCATGGCGACAGACAATATCCATCGGTCGGACGTTTTCCCTGAGCCGACGTGCAAACTCCTGGAGAACACGGTCGCCAACATCATGACCATAGGTATCGTTGACGGACTTAAAATGGTCGATATCGAGCGCGACAACCGAATCTGATACGCCGGCTATGGCGCTGCGCTGCATCAACTGGGTGATCTGATTCATCATATAGCGACGATTGTAGAGACCGGTTAGCGGATCGATAATCGAAAGCTCAATACCGCGATCAACGCGCCGCCTCAAAATTTCGATATAACGGGTGCGCCGCGTCTGGGTCAGCACCCGAGCCAGTAGCTCCTGCTTGTCGACCGGCCCGTCGATGATATCGCTGGCGCCCAATTCTAGGGCCTGGACGGCTTTGTCCCGCGTGGTGTCGTCACAAACAACCAGTATCGCAATCGATCGAGTGCGCTCACCCATCTGAAACTGGGCGCAGATCTTTAGGGGATCAAAGGTCTGTCGCGCAAGGGAAAGAACCATTACGTCGATACCGCCACTGGCGATTTTGCCGCCACTTTCTTGAAGTGTTGTGACCGCGTGGCCGGCCTTGCGCAGATAGGTCGCCATTCTGTCGGCGGTGCGTTGATTGCTGTCTACGATAACGACCCGCGATGGGCGCGCCATCTCAGCTGCTTCAGCGACGGCATCCAGTCCAGAATCGGCAGCTGTCGCCTCGCGCTGGCGAAGCTCTCCCGCAACGGAGTTATAGCGCAACAGTGCGTTGATCCGTGACATCAACGAGAAATCGTCAAACGGTTTGGTGATAAAGTCATCTGCGCCAGCTTGCAGACCTTTCAGCCGGTCTTCCTGCTGGCTAAGGGCCGTAACCATGACAATCGGAATAAAGGCTGTTGATGGGTCTTCCTTAAGGCGGCGTGCGACTTCGTAACCATCCATGCCCGGCATATTTATGTCCAGGAGAACGATATCCGGCGTGTTCTCTTTCACTGACTGAAGTGCCTCAGGACCGCTAGAGGCCATAAAGACCTGGAAGTATCGGGCTTCTAGTTTTGCCTGAAGCAGGCGCCGATTAGCTTGAATATCGTCGACAACAAGTATGCGCGCACTCATGCGTTGACCCCTCCCCCGATCAGGTCTTCAACCGCGCGGATAAAGCTCGTCATCTGAATTGGTTTTGACAGATAACCTTCACAACCAGCTTCGCGCACCCTTTGCTCATCCGCCCGCATGGCGAATGCGGTTACGGCCAGTACGGGAATATGGCTGAGTTCTTTATCGTCCTTTATCCAGCGTGTGATATCGAGGCCTGACACTTCTGGCAGCTGGATATCCATAATAATCAAATCAGGCTTTTCGGCACGCGCAATATCGACCGCAAGTGCGCCATCGCGACACATGTGGGTCTGGTATCCAAAGGCATCCAAGAGGTCGCAGAAGAGCCGCATGTTGAGCTCATTATCTTCCACGACCAGGACGGACTTTTTGCCTACTTGTGACATCTTTTGTTCGCACCAATCCCGGAGTGATTCCCAGTTTGATGAAAGACTAGGCCAAAGATCGTTAATTGTTGTTTACACGCTGCATTTGGCGCGAATTTGGACCTTGGATGGTGAGTGTGGCAGGATCGGGCCATGAGTACGATCTGTCGTGACTGCGCAAAACCGGCATCGACTGTAGATGTGCCCTGTCCAGCATGCGGGGGAACGCGCTTCGTTTCACACCCGGCCCTTTACGATTTGTCCGTTGCCCATGCCGACTGCGATGCCTTTTACGCAGCAATCGAGAAACGGGACAATCCAGATCTTGAGGACAAGCCAGTCTTAGTCGGCGGTGGCCGCCGGGGCGTGGTGTCGACTTGCTGCTATATTGCGCGGCTCTATGGCATTCGATCCGCCATGCCGATGTTCAAGGCGCTGAAGGCCTGCCCAGATGCGATTGTTATCAAACCGGACTATGGCAAGTACAGCGCGGCTGCGAAGATCATACGAGCCAAAATGAAAGCTTTGACGCCGCTTGTTCAAGTGGTTTCCATTGACGAGGCTTATCTGGATCTATCTGGGACGACGCGGCTCAACAGGGCAGCGCCGGCTGAAAGCCTGGTCAGGCTCGCCCTGGACATCGAACGGGACGTCGGAATCACCATTTCAATTGGGCTGTCGGCAAACAAATACCTCGCAAAAACAGCAAGCGAACTCGATAAACCAAGGGGCTTTGCCGTGATCAGTGCCGAAGAGGCCCCCGCCTTGCTAGCCCCCCACCCTCCAGGCTTTCTGCACGGCGTTGGGCCAAAACTCGCGCAAAAACTCGTCCGCGATGGATTTAAAAGCGTGGGCGCTATTCAAGTGGCACCAATTAAGGACCTTATTGCCCGATACGGCGAAACAGGCCTTTGGCTGCATGAACGCGCCCTTGGCCACGACAATCGGCCCGTTCGCCCCGATGGTGAGCGCAAATCCATATCGAGCGAAACCACATTCGGCGAAGACTTGTCAGACCTTTCGGCCCTGGAGGACCGTCTTTGGATGTTGTGCGTAAAGACAGCAGATCGGGCCAAGCAGGTCGATTTGGAAGGGTCGGTGGTGACGCTAAAGCTGAAAACTGCAGGGTTTAAGAGTTTGACACGGCGGGTCTCCATCGCGACGCCAACCCAACTTGCCCAAAGCCTTTTTCGTGCATCAAGACCTCTCCTCGCCCGTGAAGCCAATGGGCGAAAATTCCGTCTTATCGGGATTGGTCTGTCAAACCTGGAACCCGCCAAGGGCGACGGGACAGACCTCCTCGATCCGTTGATTGCAAAACGCGCTTCTGCCGAACGAGCGGCCGATATTGCACGCGCCAAATTTGGACGCGGAGCAGTAATGACGGGGCGCGAAATGCGGGTCGACAAAAAATAGGTGGACGACCCACAAAAAACGATATGTTTGCCCTTGCGCTGGTGCCCGGCGTGCGGACAAATGGGATATCATTTGACCTGTACAAGCCAATAAGGACGACTGGACCATGAGCGACCCGGAAGCGCGCCTGAGCGAACTTGGCATCGAACTGCCTGCCCCGATGAAAGCGGTTGCCAATTATGTTCCCTTTGTCCTTTCCGGGAATATGCTCTTTGTCTCCGGACAGGTTTCGGCAGGCCCCGATGGCCGGGTCAACGGACGCCTCGGCCAAACGATGGACCTTGCCGCCGGGCAAGCGGCTGCCCGACTGTGCGGAATCAATCTGATTACGCAATGCAAGTCTGCGCTTGGCGACCTGTCGCGCGTTTCCCGCGTGGTCAAACTCGGGGGCTTTGTAAATGCCCACCCAGATTTCGTGGAGATACCGCAAGTAATTAATGGCTGTTCGGATCTGATGGTCGAGGTGTTTGGGGACGCAGGACGCCATGCAAGATCCGCTGTCGCGTGCCCGGTTCTCCCGCTTGGTGTTGCAGTGGAAGTCGACGGCGTATTTGAGGTATCTTAGTCCATGGCAGCGCCTTTCAGCCTGTCAGATTATGTATATGCCCATCGCGGACTGTGGTCGGCGGATGGCCCTCCGGAGAATTCTCTAGCCGCCTTTCGGGCCGCCGCGGATGTTGGAATGGGGCTCGAATTCGATGTCAGGCTGTCGGCTGATGGTATCCCAATGTGTTTCCATGACCGAACCCTTGAGCGAATGACCGGGATTGAAGGCGCTTTCGGCGACGCAACGGCCGCCGCCCTTTCCAAAACCGTTCTGCTGGAAAGCGACGAAACAATTCCCACCCTCGAAACGCTTCTATCGACTTGGCAACGGGACTTGCCCCTGCTCGTGGAAATGAAAGCCCTGGACGGGCCTGCCGAAGCACTTGCCGAAGCCGTAGCAACGGCGCTGACAGCTTACACCGGCCGGGCAGCTGCGATGAGCTTCAACCCTGAGGCCGTCGCCATGCTTCCGAAAGCTCTGCCACGCGGACTGCTGATAGATAAAACAGAAAAAACCGGATCAGAGAGGTTTGAAACCGCTATGGCGCGGGCGCTCGACCTGCAGGTCGACTATCTCTCCGTTTGGCATACCGATGCACCGCTCGCAGCCGGTTTCGCCCAAGCCCATGGCCTTGGCCTGGTCGTATGGACCGTAAAAACACCAGAAGAGGCTGCCGCTGCGGCCCCCCATGTAGATGCGCAGATTATAGAAGGGTTTGACCCCGCCCTCGTCCAACCCAGCCGGCAACGCTATATTGCGGCACAGCATGGATGATACTGCGGTTCGAATAAATGTTCTGAACGGCTTGGCAGATATCAAGCCGGATGCCTGGAATGCGGTCGCGAACCCGCCGGGCATGCGCTTTGATCCCTTTTTGAGCTGGGAGTTTCTGGAAACACTTGAAAGCTCAGGGGCCGCCAGGTCGCAAACCGGGTGGACCCCTGCCCATTTGATCGCCAAAGGTGCAGACGATCAGGTTCGCGGTGCCATGCCGCTTTATGTAAAGACCAACTCGCAAGGCGAGTTTGTATTCGACCATAGCTGGGCGAACGCCTTCGAAAATGCCGGCGGTTCCTATTTTCCAAAACTCCTTTCAGGCGTTCCATTTACGCCCGTGACCGGCCGCCGCCGCTTGGTTCCGGATGGGCCGGATGCCGGGCGGATCAAACTCGCCCTCCTAAGCGGCGCACTCCAATTGGCCCAGAAAAACGGTTTCTCATCCGTTCATCTGAACTTCCTGGAACCAACAGAAGCAAAGATATTAGCCGATACAGGCCTGCTGCACCGGACCGATCAACAGTTCCACTGGGTAAATGAGGGGTATCAGGACTTCGAAGATTTTCTTGGGGCGCTGTCCTCCGCCAAGCGTAAGAATTTACGCAAAGAGCGACGCAAGGCTGCCGAGGGCCTAACCTTTGAACATATTACCGGCGATGCAATTACAGATGCGCATTGGGATGTGTTCTACCAATTCTACCTTGATACGGGATCGCGCAAATGGGGGTCGCCCTATCTCAACCGGTCGACCTTTTCGATGCTCGGCGAACGGATGGCCGACCGGCTATTGCTTGTTTTTGCATTGGAGGCTGGAAACCCCATCGCTGGTGCTTTGAACCTGATTGGATCGGATACGCTTTATGGACGATACTGGGGGTGTATGGCTCCGCGGCCGATGTTGCATTTCGAGGTCTGCTATTATCAGGCGATCGACTACGCCATCGCCAATGGCCTCGCATTTGTCGAGGCCGGTGCCCAAGGCGGGCATAAACTTGCCAGGGGCTACGGGCCCGTAACGACTCATTCGGCCCATTGGATTGCCCATCCAGGTCTGCGCGATGCGATTGCAGATTATCTGGAAAGGGAACGTGATGCCGTAGAGATGGATCTCGGCTACTTAAAACAACGCACGCCCTTCAAGAAGAGCAGTTAGACCGAATAGGACGCCTCGATATGCCTTTGCATACGCCATATGATCCGGACAATGTATTCGCCAAAATGCTGCGCGGGGAGGTGCCGGCCGTAAAGGTCTTCGAAGATGATTTCGCCCTTGCGTTTATGGATATTTTTCCCCAGGTCGAAGGGCATACACTGGTCATCCCAAAGGGTGTGGAGGCCTGTAATATTCTGGATATGCCGACGGAGAAAATCGGAGCCTATATGGAGCGCGTACAACGTATCGCCCGCGCCATTGAAACGGCCCTGTCGCCGGAGGGAATTGTGATCACGCAGTTTAATGGGGCGGCCGCTGGACAGACCGTCTTCCACCTACATTTTCATATTTTGCCGAAATATAAGGGCCAATCTCCGAAGGCCCACGGCAGTGGCGCAATGGTCGACGCCGAGGCACTTGAACCGATCGCCGCGCAAATTCGCGCAGCGCTATAGGCCTGATTGCCACATCGCGCTATACTCGAGTTAGATTGGCGGCTTGATACGCGAATTTGGCCGGTCCAATCTTGGGACGGAGGGCCGTGGCATGCGTCAGTCATTGGCGCAATTCATCGAGAGAACGACGACCATTCGCTCGGTTGACGAACTGTTCGCGCAATTCGATATTTTTACCGGAGCCTACGGGGTCGACGTATCGAGCTACCATATTACCGCCGAGCGGTTGCATGCCGTTCCCATCGAGATTGGCCTTATTCGTGAAACTTTTCCGGATGCCTGGGTCGATACGTATCTGAAGCGCCACTATGAAAATATCGATCCGGTGATTGCCCAATCGCGTCGTGAGGCCAAGCCATTCCATTGGTTCGATGTCGGGAAGAAGATCGCCCTTACGCCGGCCCAAGAGCATTTTCTGGAGGAGTTGCAGGCAGCGGGCCTTAGCGATGGCCTTGCCGTTCCTGTCTTCGGACCCATGGGCACAATCGCCTATTTCGGCCTCGGGGCGTGCGGGGGCGAGTTGGATCTCTCCGAGGCCGAAATCATCGAATTGCAGTGTGCCTGCCACCAGGTCCACAATCGCTATTTGGAAGTTTCCGGGCACAATAAAGTTGATCCGAACATCCGTTTGTCCGGCCGGGAAAAACAGGTGCTCTCGTTAATTGCGACGGGGCTTTCGAACAATCACGTCGCGAGCCGCCTATCAATTTCGGAGAACACGGTAGATACGATTGTGCGGCGAACGTTTGCCAAGCTCGGCGTGAACAACCGCATTACAGCGGTTCTGCGTGGAATTGGGTGCGGCCTGATCCTTCCCTGAGTGGATCGGCGCGCGTTCACCAAGAGCATCTATTTACACTTGGCCCTGCTTTTGTCCCCTAAAAGCGTGACACCCGCATACGGCAAGTCTGCTAGTAGCTTTCACACGTTATTCAATCGAAACATGTAAAAAAAACAAGTAATCGTCATAAGGCGTGAATTAAAGAATTCGTCGGGGAAAGTATATATAATTTAACGACCGGAAGGTTATAGAATCTTTCGGTGAGTGTGTTGCGTTTTATAGATGCCGACATGCGCGTTATGGGATTCCATCGCGGAGTTTGCGCATACTGAGTGGCTGGGCGTGGAGTTTCGCGTCTTGCTGCCGAAAGCCGATCCGTCCCCCATTGATCGGCTTTTCTTGCGATGGATAGCGCTTCTGGGTGCGTTGGCAACAACCTGCCCAGAAGCGCGACTTTCTCGCCTCATCAGAAAGGTCTAAAGGCCAAGTTTTGCCTTCAAAATTTCGTTCACGGCCTGGGGGTTGGCCTTGCCGCCGGACTTGCGCATCACTTGCCCGACAAACCAGCCAAGGGCTTTCGGTTTGGCATGGCCCTCCGCTTTTTGCGCCTGGACCTGCTCCACCTGAGCAGGGTTTTCGGCGATAATTTCATCGACAACAGCTTCAATGGCACCGGTATCCGTTACCTGTTTCAACCCCTCGCGCTCGACAATGTCGCCCGGCGCATCACCGGTCTCAATCATTTTGGCAAAGACTTGTTTGGCGATTTTACCTGAGATTGTCTGGTCCGAAATCAGATCGACCAGGCCACCGAGCGCATCAGCGGAAATTGGGCTTTCGGAGAGCTCCAGGTCTTCTTTATTGAGATAGCCAAAAAGCTCCTGGCTGACCCAGTTTGCGGCAAGCCGTGTATCCCGCCCTTTGGCGACGGACTCAAAAAAGTCTGCCTTTTCCGCATCGGCGGACAGGACGCCAGCATCATAGGGCTTCAGCCCATAATCAGCGACAAAGCGCGCGCGTTTCTCATCTGGCAATTCCGGTAAATTCGCTTTGATCTCGTCAATATAAGTTTGGTCGATCTCAAGGGGCAGCAAATCGGGGTCTGGGAAATAGCGGTAATCATGGGCATCTTCTTTGGAGCGCATGGACCGGGTTTCACCGGTATTTGCATCGTAAAGACGCGTCTCCTGGTCAACCTGACCGCCGCCCTCGATGATTTCGATCTGACGGAGCGCTTCATATTCTGACGCCTGCTGGATAAAGCGGAAGGAGTTCATATTCTTGATCTCGCACCGCGTGCCAAGGTGGCTGAAATCCCCAGTCTCACGGAACTTTTCATAGTCGCCCGGCCGGCAAACGGAGACATTCACATCGGCGCGCAAATTGCCCTTTTCCATATCGCCATCACAGGTGCCGAGGGCAACAACAATGGAGCGTAACTTACGCACATAAGCCGCAGCCTCCAGAGGTGAACGAATGTGTGGTTTGGAAACAATTTCCATAAGCGCAACACCGGATCGGTTGAGATCCACATAGGTCTCCGCGGGGGACATATCGTGGATGGACTTGCCTGCATCCTGCTCCAGATGGAGGCGTTCAATGCCAACGGTAAATGTGTAGGGGTCTCCGCCATGGGCCGGTTCCACATCAACCTCAATGGCCCCCTCACCCACAATCGGATGGGCAAATTGGGAGATCTGATACCCCTGGGGTAGATCCGGATAAAAATAGTTCTTGCGGTCGAATCTGGAAAAGCGGTTGATCTCAGCTTTGAGGCCTAATCCTGTCTTGATCGCCTGTTCCACACATTTGGAATTGATGACAGGCAGCATACCCGGCATCGCCGCGTCCACGAGGGATACATTGCTGTTTGGATCGGCACCATATTGCGTCGACGCGCCGGAAAAGAGTTTCGCCTGGGAAGCAACCTGGGCATGGACCTCCAGACCCATGACGACTTCCCAGTCCCCAGTAGCGCCTTTAAGTGTGTAGGTCGGGCGAAGCGTCTCTGTGCTCATCGGTGATTGCTCGGCGGTAGATTTAACACGAGGCGGAGTGATAGCGCGTGCGCCAGCGAAGGCCAACACCAGGCTTGCGGAAAGCCAGTATTATTCGGAATGTTCCCATTCCACCAAGGGGGATAAGAAACAGCAACCGGCGATTATCCCTGGATGATTTAAAGCGGGGGGGGGGTGGCTCAGCTAGAGCTTTCCCTCGGCCTTTGCTTTCTCGACCCGCGCACGGCGTTCAGCCATAC